>CAZTTI010000386.1:0-5968 GCA_964615925.1 uncultured Solibacteraceae bacterium | reverse complement strand
CGGTGCGGCCTTCGGTCGCTTCCCCGGCGAAGTACCGGTCCGCCCTCTGTCGCCGGGAGGGATCCGGCACGAGGACGACCTGAACGCGGCGGCCCGTCACGGGCATGCCCACACCGTCGGTGACGGCCACCTGGACAGTCCCCGTGTCGTCCCGAACAGCGACCTGAACATCGGGCACAGGGTCCGTTCCGAGGCGGACGACGTTGTCTTCGAGGACGAAACCACCCGCCCGGATCTGGTCGATGTACGCGCCTTCGGGAAGGCCGGTGACGACGACGGCGTAATCTCCCGGCGCCAGGTTGGCGAACGCGAATCCGCCGTCGGCGTTCACTCCACGGTTCTGAACCCGGGACCGGCCGGAGTTGGCCGACTCGATGCCGGCGAAGACCGAAGAGATATCCGCGCCCGTGGTCGACCCGAGGTCGACGCGGCCCGAGATCGCCGCTCCCGGTTCGAGCGGGATCTGGAGACCGACGATGTCGGCGCGGCCGATTTCGATCCGTTCTCGTGCGTAGAGCGAGAGTTGTGTGCCGCCGACGTAGCCTGACGTCTCGGCGTGCAGTTCGTAAACTCCCGGCGCCACGCCGTCGATGTCGAACGTTCCGCCCGCCCCGGTTCTTCCCATGATTTCGTCGGCACCGGGAACAAAAACTTCCGTATCCCGGACCAGGCGGACGGTCGTTCCCGAAGCCGCGAATCCTGCCGTGGTGACTGACGGTACAACGCGTCCCCGCACGCTGACGGTCCGAACCTCGACCATCCGGAGGTTGTATCCGGAGTAGTCTCGCCCGGCCGCGACTTCGATCGGAGTGGCCAGTTCGGCATCGGTCGTTCCGGGGTAATACACGGGAATCAGCCGGACAGGATCGGTGCCGTAGACATCGGGTTCGCCAGCCAGCCTCGTGGGCGCCGACACGCCACCACCGATCCTGATCATCTCCCCGGCAACGACCATGTTCGTGGACGAGGACTGGAATACGATGCGCTCGCCGCCGTTCCTGGCCGTGAGATGAATCATGTTCCCGCCGCCCAGGGCCATTCCCCGCGGCGTCGCGCGGACGACATATTCGCCGGGCTCGAGCCAGAACAGGCGATACTCCCCGCGGTCGTTCGTCATCGCCGTGCGCACGGTGTTCAAGACGCGGTCCGGCCCCTGGTATTCGTATTGGAGCGCCTCGACCGTCGCGTTGACGTACGGTTCGCCGAATTGATCGCGCAGGATCCCGGAAATGACGCCTGTGGGGAGCATATTGACGACGATGTCGCGCCGGGATTCCCCAGAGGCCAGTTCCAGAATCGTCGCGACGTCGCCTTCCGATATCGCACCGTATTCTCCGTCGACGTAACCCTCGCGGAACGCGAGGAGGCGATAGCGTCCGGGAGCGATCGCATCGAGGAGAAACCGCCCGCCGCCATCGGTCAATGCGGCACGCTCCTGTCCACCTTCGTCCACGGGTTGCAGAATGACCTCGGCGCGGGTAACGGGAGAACTCGTCCCGGCGCGAACGACGAAGCCCTGGATGGAAGCTGGAGCGGTCTGTTGCAGGGCAGCGAAGGCGAGCAAGAACACGAGACCCATGGGTCCTCCGATGCAATTCAGATCTTGGTATCAGCCGCCTGAGGCCTCGAGGAGTTCTTCCGCCCGGCGAATAGTCTCTTCCCGGCCCCCGTCGATCGTCGATTGAATGTCTTCTTCGGATAGTCCCACGACGCGTCCGAGGATTTCGTACGGCACGCGGTTGTGCCGGAAATAGTTCCACCGCGACATTTCGATCAGTGCGGGAAGCGCGTTCTCTCGAAGCGCGTCCAGGACTTCCCCGCGCCGTCCCCGGCTCAGCGGGCCAAGGACCGTCAGGCCCTTCGTCCGGTCCGTATAGACCACGGCGTTGATCATGTCGATGAAGGGATCCGGCGGGATCGTGATGCCCAGTTCGGGCCGGTTCGCGGCCAACGTCGCGATCCCCGCCAGCGATCGGGTTGCGTTCGTCCGTACGGCACTGTCGGGATCGAGGGACGCGTGGACGAGGTCGTCGACGACGCCCTGTTTGTCCGGCGCGTAACCCAGGATGTACGCGGCGGCGGCGCGGTCGGTCCGGTCCGAGGACTCTCGAAGGACGCGCCTGAGGACGTCGAGACGCTCGGAAGCGTGCGTGAGAAAGCGGTCCTGATATTCTCGCGCAGTGGGATCGGAGATCAGCGAGTGGCCCTCGCTCAGGTCTTCGGTTGGAGGATTCGGGGACGCCGACGCCGACCGGACGGCGGAGTTGAACGCGAGGAAATCGTCTTCAATCGCTTGTGGAAGCGTGACACTTCCTTGCGGGGCCAGGTTGAACTGGAGCGTGTGATCGCCCGTTTCATCGATGCCGACAAACACGACGACGTTGCCGTCTTCGTCGCAACACGTCCCGTCGAGCGTGACCGCCTCGACGCCCAGAGAGCGCGCAAGCAATCCCGGCCGCATGTAGTCGAGTTGGGGGAGTTCGTGGTCGCCTTCGGCGAAGCCGAGATTTTCGCGGACCTCGGTTTCGGTCAGCGTCCGGTGCCCAAAGATATCGATGGTCCCGATCGGAGGAAGGTCGTTCTGGCCGGAGGCCGGACCGGTCAGAACGAAGGCTGCGAGCAGCGCGACGACGAACCGCACGGCTACTGCCCCGTCAGTTCGCGAATGACGGCGGCCGTCGACGGGCGGACCACGCCGTCGGATCCGGAAAATCCGAACCCACCCGCGAGCCCCAGGGCCGTGTCCAGCGGCGTAAAGCCCTCGCCGTCGGCCATCGTCAGATCAGCTCCGTTCTCAGCCAGGAAACGGATCACCTGGTCGTAACCCATCAGCGCCGCTCCATGAACGGCCGTCCGCCCACCGCGATCGGCCGCGTTGATGTCGAGCCCGTGTTCCAGACCAATCCGGATGGCCTCGATGATCTGTTCTTCGGTCTTGTAGCGGCCCGTGGAGTCGGAGTCGCTCGTCCCCGCGCCGGCGGCCGCCATCAGCGGGTTCACGCCGGAGCGATTCGTCAATGCGGGATCGGCCCCGTTGGCGAGGAGGTATTCCATCGCCTCGATATCCGCGGATTTCGCCGCGCGGAGCAATGGCGTCGTCCCCGTGTTCAGCATCGTGTCGTTGCCGCGGTCGAGCTTCGTCCGGTAGGCGATCTGGCGGTCGAGCTGACGGTTCACGTCGGCACCGGCTTCCACCAGGACCCGGATCAATTCGAAGCTCGTGACTTCGTTGTCGAGGACATAGGGTGCGGGACGGTTCGACTCCGGCATCGTGTTGAACTCGACGGCAGCATACAGCGGCGTCCGGCCCGTGCTGTCGGCCAGGTTCACGTCCGCGCCGAGCTGGACGAGTCTGGCGGCGACGTCGTAATAACCGTTGGCGATGGCCGCGACCATCGGCGAAACGCCTTCGAGGTCGGTGAAGTTCACGTCGGCGCCCGCATCGACGAGGACGTCGATGCAATCCAGGCAGCCGTCGCGGGCGGCAAAGTAGAGCGGCGACAGGCCACCGCGCGGTAGCCACTTGGCCCGCGGCTCGGCCGTATTCTGGCGCTCCCACTCACGGATCGCGGAGATCGCGTTGACGTCGGCTTCGTGTTCGATCAACACCTTGAGGACCTCGGGATGCCCTTCCGAAGCCGCCCACATCAGGGCCGTCTGGTCGAGCCAGCCTTCGGTCTGGTCGACCAGCGCCCCGCGGTCGAGGAGAACCTCGACGGCGTCGACGTTCCCCGTTCGTGCCGCCGTCATCAGGACCGTTTCGCCCTCGATCCCGACCTCGTTCGCATCCGCGCCGGCGTCGAGAAGCAGAGAAATCATTCGGGCGCTACCGTTGGTGGCGGCCAAACGAAGCGGCGTGACCTCGTAGCGATTGCGCGCCTGCGGATCCGCGCCGGCTTCGAGCAGCGCTTCGGCCAGCACGACATCGTCGTAACGCGACGCCCAGTGCAGCGCCGTCGTTCCGTCCACCTGGGCCACGTTCGGATCGGCATCCTCGGCAAGGAACGCGAGGACCGCGGCGGAATCGCCGGCGCGCGCGGAATCGGCGATGTCGCTGGCCGCGGCGAAAGCCGGGACAAAGGCGATGACGGTAGCGATGGCGAGCGCTTTCATTCCTAGAGCTCCGCGACGACGCCGGTGCTGTCCCCGAGGCTCTCGATCCGAACCCCGGCCTTGTGGAGCAACGAGACCAGTAGGTTCGTCATCGGTGTCCGCTCGGCGTAGCTGATGTGCTGGTTGCCGACGGTCCGGCCCCCTCCGGCGATCACGACGTTGGGCAGCGGATAGTGGTTGTGCGCGTTGCTGTTCGACATGTTGCTGCCATACAGCAGGATCGTGTTGTCGAGGATCGATCCGTTACCTTCTGGGGTGGTTCGGAGCTTTTCGACGAACCTGGAAAAGAGCATGACGTGATAGTTCTGGATCAGGACGTTTTTCGCCATCTTCTCCTCGCGATTCTGATGATGAGAGATCGCGTGGTGCCCATCGGAGACGCCCACCTGGTTGTAGGTGAGGTTGCTGACCTCCCGCGCCATCATGAACGTGGAGACTCGGGCCACGTTGGCCTGGTAGGCGAGCGCCAACAGGTCGAACAGGATCTCGGCGTGGGCTTCGTAGTCGAACGGGATCCCGGCCGGAGCATCGGGCAGGTCGACCTGGTTCGAGACCTGGGCCTCGGCCCGGTCCAGGCGCCGCTCGATCTCCCGGATGTTCTCGAGGTACTCGTCGAGACGGGCGTTGTCATCGGGCCCGAGCTCGATCTTGAGATCTCCCGCTTGCGCGGAAAGCGCATCCAGCACGCTCTGGTCTTCCCTCCGGCGCGCGTTGCGCTGTTCGGGGCTTCCTCCGTCGCCGAACATGCGTTCGAAGACCTTACGAGGGTTGATCTCCATCGGCATCGGCGTGGTCGGCGTCCGCCAGGAAAGAGTGTTCATGTAGATGCATCCGTAGTCGCGATCGCACGCACCGATCAGGCCGGAATGGTCTTCGGTCGCCAGTTCCATCGACGGCAACATCGTGTCCTGACCGATCGCTTCGGCCGCGATCTGGTCCGCCGTCACGCCCGCATAGGCATCGACGCCCTGCGTCGGCTTCGGACGGACGCCGCTCAACCATGTCGTCGGACTCAGGGAGTGGACCGCGCTCGTGTCCGCCGCCGCGTGTCCGAGACCGCTGACGATGGTCAGGTGTTCGCGGAACGGTTCCAGCGGTTTCAGAATCTCCTTGAACTCGAAGTCCGAGCCGACGGTATCGGGAGTGTAACGATCCATGATTGCGCCGTGGGGAACGTAGACGAACCCGAGTCGCGGGGGAACATTACCCGCGGTCTGTGCAAACGCCGTCATCGCGGGAACCATGGATTCCAGCAGCGGAAGGGCGGCGACGGCCCCGGCACCTCTCAAGAGCGTTCTCCGCGACAGGTGTTTTTTCGTTACGAACATGGTGAATGTCTCCCCTTTAGCACTAGTGACACTAGTTTACGGCGCTTCCGCAATATTTCCGCCGTCTGATGGACCGGCCGCCTGCTTCATCCGAAACGGCGGGCTCGTGACGATCCCGAAGACGATCGACGAAAACCGGTGATCCTCGCGTCCGGCCTCCTCGACGATCGACCGCACGATGGGCATGTCTTCGGCTTCGATCCCGCGCCCGAGCGCGTACGTCAGCAGTTTCTCAGTGACCGTGTGGACGAATTGGTCGGATCGCTCGAGCAATGCCGCGCGCAACTCGGATGGGCCGTCGACCGAGGTGCCGTCGGCGAGTTGCCCGGCGGCGTCTACCATGCCCCCTTCCTCCCGCGTTCTCCACCGGCCGATCGCGTCGAAGTTTTCCAGGGCAAGCCCCGCGGGGTCGATCAGTCGATGACAGCTCGCGCACACCGGATTCGACCGGTGCTCCTCGAGCCGCTCCCGCACCGAGCGCGCCTGCTGGCCGGGCTGATTTTCCTCCAGGTCCGGAACGTTGGCCG
>CAZTTI010000385.1:0-4574 GCA_964615925.1 uncultured Solibacteraceae bacterium | reverse complement strand
ACAGTTGGGCGAAGAGCGCGCCCGTCCTGATCCTGTCCGTCGCGGCGGAAAACTTCTCGGCGAACGGGAAACCGAATCGCCACGCCATCCACGACGTGGGGCTGGCCACGGCGCAATTCGTTCTCCAGGCGACGGCCCTCGATCTGGTTGTTCACCAGATGGCGGGTTTCGATCGGGATCTTGCGCGCGCGGCGGCGTCGGTGCCGGGCGGATTCGAGCCGGTGACGATGATGGCCGTGGGTTATCCCGGGGAGCCGGACCGTTTGTCCGAGGAACTCCGCCAGAAGGAACTCGCTCCCCGAAAACGCCGTCCTCAGTCCGCGTTCGTGTTCGGCGGGAGTTGGGAGAGCGCGCTCGAGTAGGTTTGGAGTTCGGCCAGACCCACCGGCGACCTTCGCCAGATCGCGGCCAGAGCGCTGCCGATGAGCGAGTCAAAGAGGCTGGAGATCCTGGAAGAAACCGTGGCGCCAGAGCGCAAATCCTGCTAGGCTCGCCAACAGTATTTGAAGTCTTTCAAGTCTTTCCACGCGGAGCCCAGATTTCAGCAATGAAGGGGTATGACTTCGAGAAGTTCTTTGAGCTCTCGTCCGATCTCTACGCCGTTGCCACCCCGGACAGCCATTTCGTCCGCGTGAACGGTGCGTTCCACCGGACCCTCGGCTGGACGGTCAACGAGTTGCTCGCCCGGCCGTTTCTGGACTTCGTCCATCCCGACGACGTCGAGGCCACCATTCAGGAAGTGGCCAGCATCAAGGCCGGAGCGCCTTCGGTCAATTTCGGCAACCGCTATCGATGCGCCGACGGAACGTACAGGCAATTGCTGTGGACGGGCTTTCTGGACCCCGAATCCGGCATGTTGCTGGGAGTCGCCCGCGACGCGACCGGCCTGGTGGAAGCCGACCAGCGCTTTCGTGTGGCGATCGAGGCGCTGCCGGCGCCGGTCCTGATGGTCGACGGGCGTGGACGGGTCGAGCTGGTGAACATAGAAACCGAGAGGCTCTTCGGATATCCGAGCGGGAGCTTGATCGGGAGGCCCATCGAGTCGATGATCCCCGGGACGCTGTCGTCGGCACCCGCCGCGCGCGATGTGTCCGGCGTCTTCGACGCGAATGGGGCGGGGGACGAATCGGGTGCCATCCGCGGCCTGAACGCCGTTCGGTCGAATGGACGAGCCTTTCCCGTGGAACTGCGCCTCAATCCGGTGTATTTCGGAGGCCGCAACCATTGGTTGATCGTCGTCATCGACCTCGATGCCCGAGCCGACGGCCCGCAGGCGGAGCTGACGCGGAAGCTCGAGGACGCCAACCGCAAGCTTTCGCGCCTGGCGATTACGGACGAGTTGACCGATACCCTGAACCGCCGGGCGTTCGACGCCGAGCTTCGCAAGAGCCTGCGGTTGTTCAGCCGCCTGGGTCAGGCCCTGTCGCTCATCATGCTGGATATCGACCACTTCAAGCTCTACAACGACCGCTACGGCCACCCGGCCGGTGATGAAGCGTTGCGCGCGGTGGCACGGCTGCTCTGTCAGAGCGCGCGGGACACCGACGTCGTTGCCCGGTACGGAGGGGAGGAGTTCGCCATCGTCCTGCCGAACACGGACGGGGCGTCTGCCGTCCAGATCGCCGAACGGCTGAAGGCGCGGATCGACCGACATCCGTGGCGCCGCGAGCGGTTGACCGTCAGCATGGGGGCGGCGACGATCCCTCCCGGAAACTGGGGACGGGATCCGCGCGAAGATCCCGGTCTCCAACTCGTCCGCGAAGCCGACCAGGCCCTGTACTTCTCGAAGAACCACGGCAAGGACCGCGTCACCCACTTCGCCGAGCTGGAACTGCCCGCCGCGAACTGAGCCCCATCCAGAACCACAGGGCGTTTCTCTCCCGCGGCGTTTATACTTCCCGAAGGCATGAAAACGCTCCTCATCGACAACTACGACTCGTTCACGTTCAACATCGCGCAGGCGCTCGAGGTCGTGAACGGCGTGCCGCCGATCGTCATTCCGAACGACGCTTGTTCGTACGGCGAGATCGAGTCGATGGAGTTCGACAACATCGTGATCTCGCCCGGACCCGGATCTCCCGCGCGTCGCCGGGATTTCGGGATCTGCCGCGAGGTCATTCTGGGATCCGACCGCCCGATCCTCGGAATCTGCATGGGCTTCCAGGGGATTGCATTGCTCTCCGGGGCCCGGGTGGTCCCGGCTCCGGAGCCATGGCACGGCCGCGGCAGCCTGGTCCGCCACGACGGGATCGAGCTGTTCGAAGGCGTGCCGTCCCCGTTCTTCGCCATCCGGTATCACTCGCTGTACGTGCCCGGCCTGGAGGGAACGGACCTGGTCGAGACGGCCCGGACCGAAGCGGGAATCCTGATGGCGTTCCGGCACGTTTCGCGCCCGGTCTGGGGTGTGCAGTTCCATCCCGAATCCATCGCCACCGAATCGGGCGAACGGATCTTCGAAAACTTCCGCGCGCTCACCGCGCGGTGGGCCATTCGGCCCCCGGTCGCGGCGGGCAGCCGGCCCTCCGTGCCGGAGGCCACCGGGCGCACGTTCCCTAAACGCCGGGTGCCGGTCCTGGCCCGTCGCGTGGAGGTGGATGTCGACCCCGAGACGGTGTTCATGGCGCGCGCGAACCGCCCGGATTCTCCCGGGCCCGTCGTCTGGTTGGACTCCAGTCAGGCCGGGGTGGACACCGGCCGATTCTCCTTTATCACGGATCTCTCCGGGCCGGATTCCGCCCTCCTTCTGTACCGTTCCCGGGATCGCCGGCTCGAGATCCGCGAGGACCCTGGTCCGGCCCGAGTCCTGAACACGGGGATCTTCGAGTATCTCCGCGGGCAGCTCGAAGACGTGGAGATCGAACCGGTCGACCTCCCGTTCCAGTTCCGTGGCGGATTCGTCGGGTATTTCGGATACGAACTCAAAGGGGAGTGCGGCGCCTCGGTCCGGCACCAATCCGAGCTTCCCGACGCAGCGTTCCTTCGGGTCTCGCGCTTCGTCGCCTTCGATCATGAACGGCGCGAGTGGTGGGTCGTGGGGTTGGAGTCCGGCGGAGGGGGGCAGGACACGCCGGAATGGGTGGACGCTACCGCCCGGGAGATCGTCCGGTGCGCATCCGTTTCCCCGCGAGCGGTGATTTCCGGCCCAGGCGATGGCGACGACGAACAAGTGTTCTTTCTCGAAAAGGACCGGGGTGCCTACCTCGACGCGATCGACGTCGCGCTCGAAAACATTCGTGCCGGCGAGAGCTACCAGGTTTGCCTGACCAACCGTGTGCGGAGCCGCTTCCGGGGCGATCCCGTCGCGCTGTACCGTGCGGTCCGGCGGACGAACCCGGCCCCGTTTGCGGCGTTCATGCGGTTCGATGACGTGTCGATCCTGTCGTCGTCACCGGAACGGTTCCTCCAGATCGACCGCGAAGGGCGCGTGGAGGCGCGGCCGATCAAAGGCACGGCCTCGCGGGCGTCCGACCCCGAGGCGGACCTGCGCGTCCGGGAGGCCCTCATCTGCAGCGAGAAGAACCGCTCGGAGAACCTCATGATCGTCGACCTCCTGCGCAACGACCTTGGAAAGGTGGCCGCTCCCGGCTCCGTTCGTGTGCCGTCGCTGATGGCGGTGGAATCCTACGAAACCGTGCATCACCTCGTCAGCACGGTCGAGGCCCGCCTCGGCGCCGGACGTCATGCCGTCGACTGCGTGCGTGCGGCGTTTCCCGGTGGATCGATGACGGGCGCGCCGAAGATCCGGACGATGGAGATCATCGACGAACTGGAGGCGAGCGCCCGGGGGGTCTACGCGGGCGCCCTCGGCTACCTCTCCTTCGACGGGTCGGTGGACCTCAGCATCGTGATCCGCACGATCGTGCTCCACGGAGAGAAACTCTCCATCGGCACCGGTGGCGGGATCGTGGCGCTTTCCAACCCCCGGGACGAGTTCGACGAGGCCATGGTGAAGGCCCGGGTCCTGGTCGAAACCGTTCGGCGCGCCGGGCCCGGTCCCTCCCCGCGGGGGCGGGTGGCCCGATCCTCGACTCCCGCCTCTTAGTTCTCGCGCGTGTGGCTGTTTCTGAACGATCGGATCGTCGGTGAGGAAGACGCGCTCGTTTCCGTTTTCGACCGCGGGTTCATGTACGGAGACGGCGTTTTCGAGACGCTGCGCGTCTACGGTGGGCGTCCGTTTCAGCTCGATCAACACCTCGACCGCCTGGCGCGTTCGGCTTCGACGTTGCGCATCCGGCTGCCGCGGAGCCGCGACCAGATCGCCGCGGATGTCGAGGCCGTCCTCGGACGAAACGAACTCGCCGAGTGTGTCGTTCGCGTGACCGTTTCGCGGGGAGTGGGCCGCCGGGGCCCCTCGATCGAAGGCGCGGATGCACCGACCTATGTCGTTTCCGCCGGACCCGTTCCTCCCGGCCTCGAAGAGCGTCGCGCGGAGGGCGTGGCCCTCGCGGTGGTGGGGACACGCAAGGTGTCCTCCCAGGCGGTCCCCGCCGGCGTGAAACACGCCAACTATCTGAATTCGATCCTGGCGTTTGCCGAGGCCGTCGACCAGGGCTTCGACGACGCCCTGCTGCTCG
>CAZTTI010000384.1:0-2558 GCA_964615925.1 uncultured Solibacteraceae bacterium | reverse complement strand
CGTTGGTCGACGAGCAGGATCTTCAACTGGTCGAGCGGGCGGAACGAGAGCATCACGGCGCAGAACATGAAGTTCCCCAACGGCGGAGGCGTTGCGGGACCACATGCCACGCCGGACGTCGTGGGCGACTGGGACATCCGGGGCGGTGACGTCGTGTGGGGTGAAGATGTCGGGGGCGCCAACCTCGGCGGTGCCTTCATCCCGGGGTTCCAGCACGTTCCCGATCCGCAGTGCCGGCCGGGTGGCATCCTTGACGTCACCGACGCGATGGGTGTCAACCTGATGAACAACTGCGACATGACCGCCATCGCCGACGCGGGCGGCAACATCGTTCTCCAGAACCCACTGCCGGGACGCCGCGGGACGTTGGGCCAGAGGACGATCGAGGGGCCGTCGACCTGGAGCTTTGACCTGAGCATGAGCAAGGAGCTGCAGATCCGCGAGAGCATGCGGCTGCAGATTCGCATGGACGCGACCAACATCCTGAACCATGCGCAGCCGAACGCACCGTCGCTGGACATCAACAGTACGGGAACACCGTTCGGGTTCATCAACGGCAAGGGAGGAGAACCCCGGACCTTCCAGGCCCAGGTCCGAGTGGACTTCTGAGCCTGCTTCGCCTCGAAAGGGCCTCCGGCGTTGCCGGAGGCCCTTTCCCATTAATGGGAGATCGTTGACCTTCGTTGGGTTGTTCCATACTATCGAATCAGCGTCATCTTCCTGATATCCGACAGATTCAGGGCGCCCATCTTTTAGGAGTCAATCCGGGAGGGCGGCGACCCCAAGCCGGAGGTCATCATGCGACTACGCATCGTGAATCGGATGCTGCCGCTGGCAGTCGCCATGTTCTCGTTGCCGGCACTCGCCCAGAATGGACAGATCGACGGAGAACTGATCGGCGCGGATGGGCTGCCGCTCGCCAACGCGACGATCATCATGGACCAGCAGCGCGACGGGACCGCCCACTACGAGCTGGAGACGAACGAACGGGGCGACTTCACCCACGTCTCCGTGGTCCCCAGCTTCTATCAGATCATCGTCCGGATGGACGGCCGGACGCTGGCCACCGCAACGGCGACGACATCGCAGGGGGCCAACGACATGAGGATCAATCTCCAGAGCGCCGAGATCGAATACTACGAGTACTCGCGCGTCCTCGGAACGACCGAGCGCGTCGTCCAGCCCCTGAGCATGGCGGGAGCGGGCGGCGGAGGCGCGGGGCCTTTCGTTTCCCTCGATCGGAGCCGCCGAAGCGGCGGCAACGAAGCCGCGAGCGGCGACGCGGAGATGCGGGCCGCCTTCGAGGCCGGAATAGCCGCCCTGAACGCCGGGAACAGCGAAGAAGCGATCCGGCAGTTCACGGCTGCCGCAGCGCTGACCGACACGCAGCACGTCATCTACGGCAACCTCGGGCGGGCTTACGAAATGAACGAGCAGTACGCCGACGCCATCGCCAACTACGAAGAAGCCCAGCGCATCGTCACCGAACAGGAGATCCCGCCCGAGGAGATCAACTACTACGGCAGCCTGACGATGGCGCATGCGATGGCGGGCGACATCGAAAAGGCCATGGAATACGCGGATACCGCTGCAGCGATCGATCCCGGCCGTGCCGCTCAGAGCTTCTACGACATTGGGGCGGTGCTGACGAATCGCGGAAACAGCACAGGCGCCATCGAGGCCTTCCGCAGGGCTGCGGAGGCCGACCCGGAGATGGCCGACGCGCATTTCCAGATCGCGATCGGCCTCATCGGGAACGAGGCGACGATCCCCGATGCCATCCCGCCGCTCGAGCGTTACCTGGAGCTGGCGCCGAACGGCCCCGACGCGGAGGCCGCCCAGGGGCTTCTGGAGTTCGCGCGTCAGCAGGCGGCGCAATAGCCCCCGGAGAACGTCCGGAAACACAGGCCGCCCCGCTTGTGGGAGCGGCCTTTTTTCTTACAAGGTTGTCGTCGTGAAACTTCGCCTTGCGTTGGTCGCGTGGCTCGGGGTTCCGCACCGTGCCGCGGGACGGGTCGGAGGTGAAGTCGGCGTGAGCGCATTCCTCGAATCGATTGGAGAAGCGCTGGAGGCAGCGCCGGAATGAAAAATCACAGGAGTGGACCCATGGTTTGGCCCCGGTTCCGTTTTCGTTCGGGAACGGTTTTCACATTATTGACGGCGACGCTCGCGAGCGCTTCGGCTCAAGCGCCGATCATTCAACCCGGCCCCCCCGGCCAGCCCAGCCGTGCGATCTCGGCCGAAGAAGCGTCCGACCTCGCCGGTATCCAGTTCGTCGACGCCGACGTCCGGTTCATGCAGGGGATGATTTCCCACCACGCTCAGGCGCTCGACATGACGGTCCTCGTCGAGGAACGGACCAACCGGGAGGCGATGCACCTTCTCGCCGAACGCATCGCGCTGTCGCAGGAAGACGAGATCGCGATGATGCAGGACTGGCTGCGCGATCGTGGCCTTGAAGTCACCGATGAGCATGCGCATCACGCTCCGGGTTTCACGCTGATGCCGGGCATGCTGACCGCACAGGACATGGAGCAACTCGGACAGGCCGAGGGTTT
>CAZTTI010000383.1:0-3949 GCA_964615925.1 uncultured Solibacteraceae bacterium | reverse complement strand
GACTCGTTCACGCACAAGCGGAATGCGCGTGGAGCCGCCGACCATCACGACTTCCTCGATGTCGGCGGGCTGGAGGCCGGCGTCTTCGAGCGCCTGGCGGCAAGGGGCGAGGGTCCGCTCGACGATCGGTGCGATGCGTGCCTCGAAATCCGCTTTCGAGAGATTCTTTTCGAAGTCGAGCGATGGGATGTGAATTGTCGTTTTCGCCACCCCCGACAGCTCTTCTTTCGCTTCCCGGACCGCTTTGCGGACCGATTGGAACTCACCGCGGGTCAGGTCGCGGTCAAGGTCGTCCGCGACCATCCGCATCAGGGCCTGGTCGATGTCGTCGCCGCCGAGGTGCGTGTCCCCGCTCGTGGAAAGCACCTCGAAGATTCCCTCGCTGAGCCTGAGTATCGAGATGTCGAACGTCCCGCCTCCGAAGTCGTAAACGGCGATCGTTCCGTGTTTCTTCTCCTGGAGCCCGTAGGCGAGCGCCGCCGCCGTCGGTTCGTTGATGATGCGCAGCACATCGAGCCCGGCGATGCGGCCCGCGTCCTTCGTCGCCTGCCGCTGGGCGTCGTTGAAATACGCCGGGACCGTGACCACCGCGTTCTTCACCTCCTCGCCCAGAGCGGCTTCTGCATTCTCCTTCAACTTCCTGAGGATGATGGCGGAGAGTTCCGGAGGTGTGTATTCGCGGCCGAAGATGTCGATCCGGATGATGTTCCCGCTATCGGCCGACGCGGAGAACGGGAGCAGGGCCAGGTCGCCGGCGACGTCGGCCAGCCCGCGGCCCATGAAGCGCTTGATCGACAGGATCGTCCGGCCGGTCTCGTCGAGCATGTGCTCGCGGGCTTCGTGGCCCACGTGAACGCCCCCTTCGGCGGCGAAATGGAGGACCGATGGAACCATCTTCCTTCCCTTGGGGTCGGTGATGATCATGGGTGTGCCGTCGCGGACGCCCGCGATCAGGCTGTTGGTCGTTCCGAGATCGATTCCTACAATGTTGGGCATTAGTGCGATACCTCGTCGTTCAGCTCGGCTTCGAGGTTCCGAATGTATGATGCCTGCGCGAGAATGTCGGCCAGGCGTCGAAGTTGCTGGTTCCGTGAGTCCTCGTCGGCATTTCGTTCGACGAGGGAATCCCACTCGGAAAACGCGTGTTCCAGCTCCTGCTGGAAGGCGTCTTTCTTCTCCCCGATCGCGGCCCGAACCTCCTCAAGCTTTGCTGCGTTTCCACCGGGCTCGCGCAATTCTTGAATGGCTTCGTTGATCTCGAAAACCTCCATCAGAAGCGACTGAGGGACCTTGCTCGAATCCACGGTGAGGCCTTGGGACTTCACCAGATACTCCGCGCGCCGGGTCGGGTCGCGTAGCGTCCTGTACGCATCGTTCAGCCTGGCCGTCATCTCGAGCGCCTTGGCCCGCTCCCCGGACGAACTGGTCGTATGGAAATCCGGGTGATACCGGCGGCTCAGTTCGTGATAGGTCGCCTGGAGCTTGTCGAGGTCGAGATGCAGCAAGGGCGCGAGGCCGAAGATCTCGTAATGTGTCATTTCTACGTGGACGTTCGGGTGTAAAGAAGGCCCGTCGTGAGAACCGGCCCTTCTTCCGCGTTCGATCGAAGATCAGATCGAGAACGACTCGCCGCAACCGCAGGTGTTCTTCGCGTTGGGATTCAGGAACTGAAACCCTTTCCCCATCAGCCCGCCGTCGAAGTCGAGGACGGTGTTGTTCAGGTAGATGTAGCTCTTCAGGTCGCAAAAGAGCTGAACGTCGTCCCGCTCGAACACCTTGTCGCCCTTGCGGGCTTCCGATTCGAAGCCGAGGCTGTACGACAACCCGGAGCATCCGCCGCCCTTGATCCCCACGCGCAGGCCGCCTGCGGAGATCCCTTCCTTCTCGCGAAGGCGGCGGATCTCCTCGACCGCGCTATCTGTGATCTCGATCGCCATGGAATCGGGGAACCTCCGTCAGTTCGGACTTCCCACACGGTCGGCGGTTGCGGGCTGTCCTTCCGGATGTTTGGACTTCCAGTCGGTGATGGCGGCCTTGATCGCGTCTTCGGCGAGGACCGAGCAATGGATCTTGACGGGGGGCAGGCTCAGCTCCTTGACGATGTCGGTGTTCTTGATGGCCAGGGCCTCGGTCAGCGTTTTCCCCTTGACCCATTCGGTGGCGAGGCTGGAACTCGCGATCGCGCTGCCGCATCCGAAGGTCTTGAACCTGGCGTCTTCGATCACGCCGCTCTGTTCGTTGACCTTGATCTGGAGCTTCATCACGTCCCCGCATTCCGGCGCGCCAACCAGTCCGGTTCCGACTTCGGTGGCGTCCTTCTTGAACGACCCGACGTTGCGTGGGTTGTTATAGTGATCGACTACCTTGTCTGAATAGGCCATTTGACTTCTCCTTACTTCGCAAAATCATGCCGTGCCCCTCGGTGGGGCGCTTCAATCCGCCGTCCACTTCACCGTGGACAGGTCGATGCCTTCCTTCACCATTTCGTAAAGGGGCGACAATTCCCTCAGCCGGCGGACCGTCGAGGTGACCTTGTCGACGACATAATCCACTTCTTCTTCCGTGTTGAAACGTCCGATCCCGAAGCGGATCGACGTGTGTGCCAGGTCCTCGCCGACGCCGAGCGCCTTGAGAACGTACGATGGTTCGAGGCTGGCCGACGTGCACGCCGACCCCGACGACACGGCGACGTCGTCGATGCCCATCAGCAGGGATTCGCCCTCGACGTACGCAAAGCTGATGTTGATATTTCCCGGGATCCGGCGCTCGAGATCCCCGTTGATGTAGAGCTCGTCGAGATTTTCCTCGAGTTTGGTTCTGAGCCGCTCGCGGAGCTGAAAGATGCGGGCGGATTCGGTTTCGAGCTCCGCCTTCGCGATCTCGGCCGCCTTGCCGAAGCCGACGATTCCCGGAACGTTCAGCGTTCCCGACCGCATGCCGCGTTCATGACCGCCACCGTCCATCATCGGGCTCAACAGGACGCGTGGGTTCCGCCGCCGGACGTAGATCGCTCCGACTCCCTTCGGGCCGTACATCTTATGGGCGCTCAACGACGCGATGTCGACGTTCATCTCCTGGACGTCGAACGGGATCTTGCCGGCGGCCTGGACGGCGTCGGTGTGGAACAGCACGCCGGCCTCGCGCGCGATCTGTCCGATCGCCCGGATGTCCTGGACGACGCCCACCTCGTTGTTGACCGTCATGATCGAGATCAGAATCGTCTGGTCCGTGATCGCGGCCTTCAGATCGTCGAGGTTGATCAGCCCGTTCTTCTCGACGGGAAGGTAGGTGACCCGGACGCCCTGTTTTTCCAGGTGCTTCGCGCTGTCGATGATGGCCTTGTGTTCGGTGACCGACGTGATGATGTGATTGCCCTTCTCGGCGTACATCTCGGCGACGCCCTTCAGGGCCAGGTTGTCGGATTCGGTGGCCCCGCTGGTGAAGATGATCTCCTTGGGGCTGGCGTTGATCAGAGCCGCAACCTGCTCGCGGGCCTTGGATACGGCGTCTTCGGCTTCCCAGCCGAACCGGTGGTTCCGGCTCGCCGCGTTGCCGAACAATTCGCCGAAATACGGAAGCATGGCTTCCAGGACGCGGGGATCCACGGGCGTCGTCGCCTGGTTGTCCATGTAGATCGGTCGATTCAGTGTCGCCATTTCGTGACCTTCACTCCTGATTCCCTTGTTTCGCTACGGTGTCCTGCTACGACGTACTCGCTGCTTCGATCTGCCGCTTGGCGACGGCCGTCGTTTCCAGTCCGGCCAGCTCCTGGATCGTCGTGTCCACCAGGACGTTGACGACTTTTTCCTTGATCGCGCGGAGAGGATCGCGAATCGAGCAAAAGTGAAGCTGTTCGCAATCGTCGGCGGATTCACACGGAGTCAGCTGGATCGGGCCTTCGAGCGCCTCGATGACGTCGATGACGGTGATCCGGTCCGCGTCCCTCGCC
>CAZTTI010000382.1:0-3230 GCA_964615925.1 uncultured Solibacteraceae bacterium | reverse complement strand
TACCAGGACGAGCTGAGGGATGACGGGGCGACGCTGATCTATGAGGGGCACGATAATCCGAGACGCGAGGGTGGCTGCGGGGCGATCGCCGATCTTCCAAAGGAGAAAGTTTCCGCGGGTCTTCTTTGCCAGCTCAACGAGCGCCTTGCGGACCCGACCGAATACGTTGGCTCGACGACGACCCTAATGGCGTAGTTTTTCAAGATTTACCTCCTGCCTGAAATCGTACCATTTCAGCAGGCTCCCTCGATTCCTTCGACAGCCGGGGCGTTTCCTCTTGACGGTCGACAGCAGCCTGGGATACTTCTGTGGACCACCAAGAGAAGGAAGCCGAAACGATGGCCCACGACCAATCCGATCTCCTGCAAGGGACGCTGGAGCTGCTGATCCTCAAGACGATTTCCGAGGAACCGATGCACGGCTGGGGGATCAGCATGCGCATTCGCGAGAGCTCCAAGGATGTCTTTCAAGTGAATCAGGGAAGCCTCTATCCCGCACTTCAACGCATGCAGTCCCGGGGATGGATCCGATCCGAATGGCGTGTGACGGAGAACAACCGCCGGGCACGGTACTACATGCTCACCCGGGCTGGGGAACGGCAGTTCGTCCGGGGGCGCAAAGATTGGGATCGCTCATCGACGGCCGTGAACTGGGTGCTCGACGCACCAGAAGGAGGTTCGGCGTGAAGTGGCTTCGAGCCTTGCGCGAGCGACTTGCCGCCCTCTTCTTCCGTCGGAGGATGGACGAAGCGATGGACGAAGAGCTGGAGTTCCATCTCGATTCCGAAGCCCGGCACCTCATGCAGAGCGAGGGATTGCCACCGGATGCGGCACGGCGTCGGGCCCGGCTCCGCCTGGGAGGTTGGAGCGGAACGCGGGAGGGAGTCCGTGACGCGCGTGGGATCGCTACCCTGGAATCCATCGGCCGGGATTTTCGTTTCGCGTCGAGGGTTCTTCGCAACCATCCAGGCTACAGCTCCACGGCCATCCTTTCTCTGGCGCTGGGTATCGGGTCGACGACGCTGGTGTTCAGCTTCGTCGACACGATCCTGTTCCGCCCATTGCCGTATGAGGACTCGGACCGTCTCTACCAGATCACGGTCAGCCCTTCCGGGTCACGGTTCGGCGTTTCCGTTCCGGAATACGAAGCATGGCGAGACGAGGCTGCCGCCTTCGAGAACATCGTCACGGGAATCAGCACCCGCGTGCGTCTCGTGGGAGAGTCCTCATCGGTGCCCTTGTCCGGAACGGCCGTACCCGGGGACTTCTTCGACATGCTAGGAGTCGCTCCGATGGTCGGCCGGACTTTCTCGGGCGAGGACGACCGGCCTGGGGCGGGCCCTGTGGTGATTCTCGGCCACGACGTCTGGCAGTCCGCATTTGGAGGTGAGGACGTCATTGGCCGATCGATCGTGATGGAAGATGACCGTTCCGGAAGCCGGGCCCACACCATCATTGGGATCATGCCGGAGGACTTCCGGTTCAATCCGTGGCTCGGTCAGTTCTGGATTCCCCTTGGCCTCGATCCCGAGAGGATCACATGGCAGTACCCGATCCAGGTTTACGGACGATTGGATGAGGCGGCGACACCGGAATCCGCGATCGCGGAACTGGACGGGCTCTCTGCCCGTTTCGCTGGGCGAATCCCGGAGGTCCCCGAGGGGCGGCGGTCGTCGCTCACCTCTCTTCACGAAGTCGTCACCGGGGGTACTGGACAGCTCCCGCTGATTCTTCTGGGTGCGGTGGCCCTTGTCCTGCTCATTGCCGTCGCGAACGTGACGAATCTTCTTCTGAGCCACTCCTCGTATCGTGAAGCCGAATTGGCGACGCGACTGGCCCTCGGAGCGGGTCCGGGCCGGATCGCCCGGCAGCTGATGACCGAGAGCCTCCTGCTGTCCGCGCTCGGGGGAGGCGCAGGTCTGCTCGCGGCCTGGGTACTGGTCGGCACGATCGTTGTCTATCTTCCGGCCGAGGTTCCCCGCATTGGCGAGGTGGACATGGATTTGCGAATCGTCGCGTTTGCGATGGGAGTCTCCGTGGTCAGTGCCGCCGCATTCAGCCTGTATCCGGCATGGGCCGCGTCGCGAAAGCCGTTGGCGGACTCGTTCAGTCAAGGCGTCGGGCGCACACGAACAATCCGGAGCGGCGGTCTGCGCAGCGGCCTGCTGGTTTCCGAGGTCGCCCTCGCGATGATCCTCTGCGTCGGGGCCGGTCTCCTCATCCGCAGCTTCCAGGAACTGCAATCCGTTGAGATTGGCGTCGCACCGGAACGCGTCCTCTCGATAGACCTGTCGTTCCTCGGGGAGGAGCGGGACATCGTCCAGTTCTACCGCCACGTGAAAGAGTCGGTCTTCCAGGTTGCCGGCGTCGAGGCCGTCGCTCTCGCGTCCGAGACTCCGATGGTCCCGGCGAATAACTTTATGCAGGGATTCCTCGTGGACAATCACCCTGTGACACCCGGTGTCCGGGTTCTAGTCGAGCGTTGGGCCATCACTCCGGAGTACTTCGACACCATGGGAATCGATCTGCTCAGCGGGAGGTTATTCACGGAGAACGACGATTCTGAAGCGGCGCGGGTCCTGGTGGTCAGCCGGAGCGCCGCCGAGCAAATGTGGCCGAACGCCAATCCGGTTGGTCAGACGGCGACCGCGAGCGCCGGAACTCAGTACGAACGGGTGTATACGGTTGTGGGGGTCGTCGAGGATGTCATTCAGGGTACGCGCGGGAGATCTCCCGATGAACATCCCGTGTATTTCTCGCTTCTTGCCGAACCGCTTGCACCATCGAGATATCTGCTGGTCCGCACGCAGGGCGAACCAGGGCCGCTGATCCCCGCTCTAAGGGACGCGGTGTGGAGGGCCTTTCCGGATCAGGCGGTTGGCGAGGTTCGACTGCTGAGGGATCTCGTCTACCGGGAGTACGCCGCGCCACGCTTTCGAACATTCCTGCTGGCCTCGTTTGGCGGCATTGCGTTCCTGATCGCCAGCATCGGAATCTACGGTGTCACGTCGTACACGGTCGTCGGTCGCGTTCCGGAAATCGGTATTCGCCTCGCTCTTGGCTCGAGTTATTGGCGTCTCCTTTCGCTTTGCTCGGGTCGAAGCGCTTTGCTCGTCGCGCTGGGTACCGGTCTCGGCCTCGTTGGGGCCGCCCTGACGGTTCGGTTGATCGAGTCGTTTTTGTTCGAGACACCTCCAACAGACGTGACCACCTACCTGACGGTTGCCGGAC
>CAZTTI010000381.1:0-5901 GCA_964615925.1 uncultured Solibacteraceae bacterium | reverse complement strand
GCCAGAAGGTCGTGCTCGGCGACGCCTTCGGCGTGGAGGTCGAAGTCGGAAAACATCAGGCCGTCGTGGCATCGGTCGCATCCCGCGTCGTCGAACTCTTCCATCCCGCGCTGTTGCTGGGCCGTCAACGCGGACTCGTCGCCGGCCCGGAACCGGTCGAACGGACTCGCAACGGCCACGAGCGTCCTCTCGAAGGCTGCGATGGCCTCGCCGATCCGCGGCGCGGTGATGGCGTCGCCGCTTCCGAACGCGGCTTCGAAGAGCGCGACGTATTCGGGTATCCCACGGAGGCGTCCGACGACGATGTCGAGCGCCTCGTCTTCGCCATAGGCCGTTCCCCGCATCTCCTCGAGGGCCTTGAGGGGTTCCAGCGCCTGCAGCTCGAGGCTCCGCACACGATTGTCCCAGAACATGGGCGCGCGCTCGGCGTTCACGGCTTCGAGAGTGGGTTCGACGTTCCGCCGCCGCCGGCCCCGGCCGTCATCCAGTCCGTTGAGGGCGACGTTCAGGATCGTCGGCGAGTTCCGGCGGACGACGGGAATCGTGCCTCCGGACCGATCCTCGCGCAGGGGGCCCAACCCCGTCGACCCGGTTCCCAGCGACAATTCCCGGCCGTCGGCATACGCGAAATCCGGGTGGTGACACGTCGCGCAAGCGATGTCGCGGTTTCCCGAGAGAATCGGGTCCCAGAAGAGCAGCCGCCCCAATTCCTCGACGGGGGAACGGACCGGACCGGTTTGAGCGGAAACCGACCCCGTGCCGACGACGAACAAGAGCGCGAGCCCGACCCACGGCAACCCCGGAAACGCCATACGTCCTCCAAAAGGATCGTTCAAGGGCATCCTATCGCGAACCGTGGTAGAGACCCAACAAACCCGACGCCCTCACCGGGCGAGAGCCTCATCGAACCGGGCGATGGTTTCACGGATCAATTCCGGATACCGCAGGTTGATGCCGGGCATCTCGCTCTCGAGGACGCCGAGCGTTTCTTCGAGGAGATCCCGCGCGCGTCGAGTCTCTCCTCCCTGGTCGAGGATCGTCGCGTGCCAGAGATCGCGCTCCCAGCGCGACTCGCGGTACGCCCGGCTCCCGGAATCGAAGAACGTATCGAACATCTCCGCATGAATACCGGGAGCAACAGCGTCCAGCACGGCCTCGCGCCGCCGGTCCGTCGTGTTGGCCATTACGTTCGAATAGGCTGCCTGCCAGAGGCGGTTGGCGAAACCGTTCGGCGCCGGTTCCCCGTTCGCGTGCATTTCCGCCGCCATCCGGACCCACATCACGGTGGCCTCGAGCGTCGACGCGTTCGCGAGCGCTGACATCTGCATGTTCCGGACGAATTCGGGTTCACGTCCGCTCGCGAGCGCGGCCGCAAAATGGGCGTCGGCCTCGTCGTACGATCCCGACGGCGGCCACAGAATCCAGTGTGCGGCGAACGTGTTCGCGAACGGGTTCCGGGCGTCCGCCTCCAGGGCGTCGTCGTAGTAACGCGCGAACGCGTCGTTCGCGCCGGTGGTTCGCCACCTGAGGAACCCCGCATAACCCAGGTGAGCGAGCAGGTCGGCGCGCCGGGAACCTTCACCGAGAGTGACCCCGCGAGTGATCACGGAGACAAGGGGGGCGACGAAGCCGTCGAAAGTCTCCCCGTCGGGCACGCGTGCGCCGTCGCGCAGCCACTTCATGGCGACGTCCTCGAGACGTTCCCGGACACGCGGGGAAG
Source organism: uncultured Solibacteraceae bacterium (assembly GCA_964615925.1). Lineage (GTDB taxonomy): Bacteria > Acidobacteriota > Terriglobia > 20CM-2-55-15 > 20CM-2-55-15 > JAJEDW01. Next base: position 4,181 of record CAZTTI010000381.1, on the reverse strand, counting down.
AATCGAGCGCCTCGGCTTCGGTCACCGTGGTCCACGCGTCCTGGTAGTTGGCCCCGATCATCAGGACTTCGGCCGTCGCGAGCAGTTCGTCGACTTCGCGCTGGCGCTCCCGATGCTCCTCGACCGCGATCCAGACCCGCGAGAGGCCGAAGCCGAGCGTCAGCAGGGCCGTGGCGTAACCGACGATCTTGAAGATCCTCGTGACCGGACTCCGGTGTTCCCTGTCCGACGCCATATCGTGTGCCCCCCGTCGACCACATTATGGTACACACATCGGCGGACGCCTTTTCGAGGATTCACGGACGCATGCGCGCAATGGTTCTCCATCACCCGCCCGGGACACTCGGTCTCGAAGAACCCGGCGTTCCCGAACCCGGACCTGGGGAGATCCTCGTCCGGGTTGCGGCATGCGCCGTCTGCCGGACCGACCTGCATATCGTCGATGCCGAGCTGAAGGGCCCCCGGCTCCCGCTCATCCCGGGCCACGAGGTCGTCGGCCGGATTGCCGGCCGGGGGGCCGGGGCGGATCGATTCGCCGAGGGGACACGGGTCGGGATTCCCTGGTTGGGGCAGACCTGCGGCGTATGCCGGTACTGCGCGTCGGATCAGGAGAACCTCTGCGAGAAACCCCGGTTCACCGGTTACACGTTCGACGGGGGATACGCCGAATATGCCTCCGCCGACGAGCGGTACGTCGTGCCGATTCCCGACGAATACGACGACGTCGGGGCCGCGCCGCTGCTCTGCGCCGGCCTCATCGGATACCGGGCGCTCTCGAAGACCGGGGATGCCCTGCGTGTGGGCCTGTACGGCTTCGGCGCCGCCGCGCACATCGTGACCCAGGTGGCGCGGTTCGAAGGCCGCGAGGTCCTGGCTTTCACGCGCCCGGGCGCGAGCGGCGCGCAGGCGTTTGCCCGGTCCCTGGGTTGTTCCTGGGCCGGTGGATCCGACCAGGCAACTCCGGAACCCCTCGACGCCGCCATCATCTTCGCCCCGGCCGGCGAACTCGTCCCCCTTGCTCTCGAGGCCGTCCGTCCCGGGGGCCGCGTGATCCTCGGCGGAATCCACATGTCCCCGATTCCGTCGTTCTCCTACGACCTCCTGTGGGGAGAACGACGCATCGAGTCGGTCGCCAACCTGACGCGTGGCGACGCCGAGCGCTTCATGAGCGTCGCTCGGCGGACCCGCATCCAGACACGCACGACCGCGTTGCCGCTCGAAGACGCCAACGACGCGCTCGATCGGCTGCGCGCGGGCCAGGTCGAGGGCGCGTTTGTGCTGGTCCCCTGAAGCGCCTTCAGAACTTGAGTACGAAGGCCGTGACGAACGCCGTGTCGTTCTTCTGGACACCCGCGCTCGCCGGCTGGTTCTTGTAGGTATCGATGAACTCGAGCTTGAGCTCGAGGTTCCCCGCCAGCGTCGTCGACAGGCCGACGGAGAAGTTCACCAGCGAATCATTGAAGTCCTCGGTCTTCCACAACGCCGAGATGGACTGGGTGACCGTGGCGACCGAGGAGATTTGCTGGCGGAAACGCTGCCCGGCCGTGATGCTGCCGGATTTGCCGGTGTCCAGGCCGGGATTCTTCTCGAACACGCCCCCGGCGCCGCCATCGACGACGAACTCGGTCGTATCGGTGTTGACGAGTTTGTGCCCGATGCCGCCGCTCGGCGCCCACAGGAAAATGATGCCCTTGAACCGGGCGCGGTAGTAGTCGACCGCGCCGTACGCGAACGTGCGTTCCGAGAACGAGTATTCGTCCCGGGCCTTGATTGTCGTCTGGTCGAGGTTGAGGACGTCGTCCTGGGATCCCCGAAGGTACGACGCCGTTCCCCTGATCACGTTGGGGCCTCCGGAATCGCGCTCGAGTTCGGCGGCGAGATTGAAGTTCCGCGTGTCGGTATTACCGCCCGTGATGGCGAAACCTCCACCGACCGATCCCGTGTACGGCGAAGTCGCGGCCGGAGCCTGGGCGGCGGCAACGGGGATCGCCAGAAAGAGAAACAAGAAGACAGTCAACCCGCCTGATCGCATCGAGTATTTCCTCCGGATTCGTCGTTCGATTTCGTTCGGGCCGCGGGCGGCCCCACTCTCTGTCCCGCGGCCAGTGGCTCTCTGAATCTAACGTACGCCCGTCATTTCTGGAATGGGCTCCCGGTTCCCCTGAACGGCACATGGCCCGGCAGGCGGTCCTCGATCCAGGCGCGCAATTCCGCAGCGTCGTGGCCGACGGCGCGCTTGGGGAGGAAATATGCCGCGCGGGGGCTGTAGTAAAAGAGGAACATCGTAGGCGTCTCACCGACGGCGTGGAGTCCGTCCCACGCCAGATCCGACTTGAGGGTCTTCAGGCGAATCGTCAGGTGGTCGTCGAAGAAGGCGAAGGTGAAGGGGGCGCCCACGTTGGGATCGTTCCGGCCGAGCTGCCACGCGCGCATCCAACCCGTGATCCGGCCGAATCCCAGAAGCAACACGATGACGGCGACGGCCAGTGGACCGATCCGGAGCGCCGGCCCCAGGTCGCCCGAAGCTGCCCCCGCCACGGCGAGCAGAACGGCGAGCGCGACCGCGGCGAACGCGATCCACTGGAAGGCCCGGGCCACTCCCGACAGGAAAAGTTCCCGGACCAGGAAGGCGGTGACTTCGGCGTGTTCGGCCCGGCGCCAATCGAACGTGTAGCTGAAGCGCGGCGTTTCCATCCGAGGTTCGATCGTACAACCGGGCCTCGGGGGCGGCGATGAAGCCGGGCGATGGTCCAGTTGAAGCCCGCCTCCCGATAGCAACCGCAGCGTGCCTCGCTGCGGTTGCACGCAGCCGGCGGTAGCCGGCGAGTGGAGGAATAAGATCAGATCGGACCGATATGACGAATCGACCAACATTCGAAACCGGGACAAGTACGGGTTCAGGAAACAACGGATTCGGCCCATAATCGGTGGGATGAAACTCGACAAGATCCTCGTTCCCATCGACTTCTCGGAGGTTTCCGGGCACGCGGCGGCCTACGGCGTATCGCTGGCCGGGACGTTCGGCGGGCACCTCACCGCGCTGCACGTCGTCGAGCCCGCCGTCGCGATGCCGTATCTCGAGTCGGCGCAATCGGCCGGGATCGAAGAGCAGCGCGAAGCCGATGCGCGGAAACATCTGGAACGTTTTTTGCGGCAGGAGATCGCCGAGTCGATGGTCGACCGGCTCGTCGTCTCCACCGGCGTTGCGACCGATGAGATCCTCCGGTTCCTCGAGGACGAGCCGGTGGACCTGGTCGTCATGGGGACGCACGGGCGTCGGGGGTTCCGCCGCTGGATCCTCGGATCGGTGACCGAGCGACTGATCCGCACGGTGCACGTCCCGCTCCTGACCGTCTCGCTCGTCGAACCGACCCGGACCGCGGCCGTGCTTCCCGGTGGCCAGATCCTCTATGCGACCGACCTTGCCGAGAGCGCGGCCCACGGAATGAACGGGGCCCTGGACCTGGCCAACGGCTTCGGTGCCCGGCTCCACGTCCTGCACGTGATGTCGCCCATCCAGTGGGAGTACGGCGTGTCCTACCTGCCGCTCGATATCGGCGCCGATCACCGGCGGCTTTACGATGAACTCGAGACGCGGCTGGAGGGATCGATTCCGCCGGAGGCGAAAACGAATCCCCGCGTCTCCTGGGAACTCGGGGAGGGTAATCCCTGGGAGGTCATCCTCGACACCGCGGACCGGATCGACGCCGGCCTCGTCGTGATCAACCTGCACTCGCGGCTCCCCGCGGAGCGGGGGAAGCTCGGCCGAACGGCCGAGGCCGTGGTGCGGGCTTCCGAGCGCCCGGTGCTGGCGCTGCCGGCGGTGGCCCGGTGAGTCAGATTTTCAAGGTCAGGATCGGGGATCGCAGCCGGCCGAGCAGACGTTCCGTCGTCGAGCCGGCGAAGTACTCTCGACCGGCCCGAACCCGTGCGTTCCGAGAATGACCATGTCGAAACGGTTTGCGACGTTCATCGCGGGGAACCGGTCCAGCGGGGAGCCTTCCTGGACGTGACGGCGGACGTCCGGGTCGGCGAGGCGCGATGCGGGGTCAGGTTCCGTTCGAGGTTCCGGACGCTCATTGGCTGGGGCTATGGTGAGGAAGTCGCAAGGATCCGGACGTTGGAAACTCCGGCCTGTTCGATCCGCCGGAGGAGCCCGACGACGATCCCGCTCGGCGCGG
>CAZTTI010000380.1:0-9768 GCA_964615925.1 uncultured Solibacteraceae bacterium | reverse complement strand
CGAGCACGTACGCCTCGGCCTCTCGTGGCCCGAGGACTCGCCCCACGCTGATTCGCTTTCCTTGAATGGCGAATCGCGCAGCGTACCGTTCCACGAAGTCCCGCGATCGATCGGATTGTACGCCGCTTCAAACGCTACTGAATCGGCTGCCCGTTGCGCGTTCCCGAAATCAGCTCCATTGCCCCATCCGAGGCAACCCCCCGGATGAGAACGCCATTGCCGACATTGAACCAATACGTCTCGGAGCCGTCCTGATCGAACTTGCAGGTGTCGAACGTTCCGGCCGGGACCGTAATCGACTCTCGACCCAGATACGTCACCGTCTCAGTCGTCGAGACCGTCTGCATGGACGACGGCAACGGCGGCGGCGACGTGGTCGTGATCGTCGCGGTGGACGAAATCGTCGTCGACTCGTTCACGTCCAGCGTGAAGCGATCGTCCCTTCGCGGCGGGTTGTACACCGTCGTCGTTGACGCGAACGGAAACGTCTGCTCCACGATGCTGCCGAAGTCGACGATCTCAGAGCCCTCCAGCCTCGAATAGAACGTCGTCGTCGTCGTGATTTCGATGCCCTGCACCGTCGTCGTCGTGGTCCCCGATCGTTCCGTCGCCGATTGTCCCTGGAACGTGGAGTTCGGCGTGTAGACGTAGTCCCACACCTGGGTGAGGGAGTCCGTGCCGTCCGTGAGCAAATATTCAAGGTGTTCCGTGCTCGCGCTCGTGAAGATGCTCGGGTTCAGGCACTCGGATGCCAGTCCGGGGCTGCCGCCTCCGCCCCCTCCGTTTCCGCCTCCGCCGCCTCCATCCCCACCGCCGGGGATGACGGGTAGCGAAGAGAAAATTCCTTCGATCGTCGTCAGGGCCGTCACACCCAGGAACGGCGCAACGGCCGTCGCCTGCTCAATGACCAGCGTTCCGGTAAACGCGGTGCCTGCCACCTGGGGAAACAGCTCCGGCACGAAGCGGGCCACCTGGGACCGCGGAGCCATCGGACTGAAGGCCGCTTCGCTCGTCGTCGCGAAGTTCTGTCCATCCGTGGTCCGCAGGCGCAGCGTGACGTTCGCGGGAGCATCACTGAGGTTGGCCACGGCCACCCCCGTATTCAGATCGGCGGGAACCACGATGCTTGTGCCGGGAGCGACGCCCAACACTCCGACTGTCGCGACCAGCGCCCCGCCCTCTCTTCGATCGAACGTCGCCACGCCCTGGACTTCTCCGGAAGGCAGGATCAACTCGCCCCAGATCACCGTCAACGGGCCGACGTCGGGAATCGTCATGCGTTGGGATCCGCCTTGGGGAATATTGACGGCCGCGTTGAGGTCCGAACGGCTGTTCCCCTGCTGGTCGTAGAACGTCAGCGTGCCCGCAATCGCTTCAGTGCTCGTGTTGATGATGGCGAAGGTCGTCGAATATCCTCCGCCGAAGGGGACGTGAGGAAAGTACAGGCTGCTCGTTCCGCCGGTTCCGTCACCGGGCAGCACGGGAATCGATGAATAGATCCCCTCCTTCAGGGTCAGGGCCGTCGCCGTGACGTTGGCTCCGCCGCCTGCATCTTCGATGACGAGCGTCCCTCGGAAAGTCGTTCCGCTCAACTGAGGGAATATCTCATGGACGAACGCGGCGGCCTGTCCCCGCGGACCCATCGGCAAGACGGCCGTTGCAACGGGACCTCCGTTCTCGCCGATCAGGCGCAGCGTGACGTTGACAGGGGCGACGCCGTTCAGGTTGGCGATGGCGACGCCGGTCGAAGCCGTCGGCGTCACCTCCACGGGTATGAGGAAGCTGTTGCGAGCCGTACTCCCGAGCACGCCGACCGTCGTCGTCAGGACGCCATTGGAGCGCAGAGCGAAAGTGGCGACCCCCTCGATGGTCCCGGCTCCCGCATCCAACTCACCCCACACGATTGTCAGTGGTCCGGCGTCGGGGAACGTGAAGTGCTTCGTCGCTCCCGGGCCTACGACGATCGGAGTCGTCAGATCGGGCCGCGGCCCTCCGTCCTGACCGAAGAATACGACCTGAGACGAGACCGTGGTGGTGCCCGTGTTGACCATCACGAACTCGGTCGTATAGCCGCCCCCGAAGACCACCTGTGGAAACAAGATCTTGTTCGCCAGGAGATGTTGGGGACCAAGCGCGATCAATGAGAAAAGAATGAGCAGACATCGTATCTTCATCGGCGGCTCCCGCTGAGATTCACATTCGCCGAACCGAGTCCCGCAGAAAAACGCCCCCGGCAGACGCAATCGGGAATCAACTCTGCAAGAGGTCGACGGCGAGTCTACAACGATATTCGGGACACATCGTAAAGTTTCCTGACCGGAGCAGGGAAGAGTTCCCGGGTCGTTCCGTATGTCGCTGATGCCGCGCCACATGCGCGAAGTCGTCGACCTCGTCCGACGAAGTCTCCGCAGGCTTCTCCTGAGCGCCCCTCGCCAGGGAAGGCGAGCGGTCCCGGGAGAATTTCCCGCATTGCGGGCCTTGCCCCACGTGAGCCGGACCGCCCGCATCGGCCGTAAGCCGATGCAATACATGGACATTGAAACCGGACGTCGGGGAATGGCCCCGGACTTGCGGCATTCCGAGGATTGCAAATGGGCTCGGAACTCGAGCCCGGCTGGCATGCCGCCGGCCGCTCAGAACGAGTCCATGGGAGTCAAGCGATGGGCAAGGCCATATGGATTGGAATCGTTCTCACCGCGCTCGGATCCCTCGTCCTGGTGGCCGGTTCGTTGCCGTACACGACCGAGGAAACGACCTTCGAACTGGGTCCGGTGAAGGCGACGGCCCAAACGTGGGCGAAGCTCGACATTCCGCCGGCCATCGGATGGATTTCGATGGGAACCGGTAGTGCACTTCTGCTGATCGGCATGTTCAAGGTCGTGCGCGGGGACGTGAGCTAGTGCGGTGTCTCGGTCCACGAATTGGAGGTTTCCCATGCTGATGACGATCTTTGTCATTCTCGCCGCCCTGTGGTTGCTGGGGTTCGTTTCGTCCTATACGTTGGGCGGCTTCCTGCATCTCCTGCTGCTCCTGGCCATTGGCGTCTTGTTGATCCGCGTCATTCAGGGACGGAATCCGATCTAGGTTGGCTGGCACGAGAGGCTCGCGTTTCGTTTTCTTTCGCGTCCTCGGCGCGTGTTCCGGTGGTGGTGGGAGAGGGGCTTGTGATGGTGGCGGCGGCATAGCGCTGGGAATCGCCGTGGCGATGCGGGTCGATCCGGCCACCGTAATGCAGGCGGACCAGGCATTCACTCGTCGATGACGTTCCCGCACTGAACGTTCATCAGCTCCAGGTAGTCGTCCATCGGCGGGAGGTAGAGGCGCCCCCGTCGTTCGGCTAATCCCTGCGGGTCGGCGACGGGATCCAGAACGGCTTCGCCGTCGACGCAGGAGACCTGCGTGCCCCAACGCTGTTCGCGGCCGGCGCGAACCGCCAACTCGTCCTCGAGCATGGCGAGATCCTGGGGCGAGGCTTCCCGGCGCGCGACCGCGATTTCCAGATCCGGCAGCAGCCGCTCCTGAAGGTCCGTTGCCTGATGTTGCACCAGCAGGGCGAATGCCTGTGCGGCTTCGCTTCCGAACACCGACCGGTAAGGCCATCCGTATTGGGCGTGAATCCGCTCGATCGCCGGACGGTGCCTGCGGGAGAGTTCGTCGATCCGGCTTCCGGCGATGGGGCCGCTCCGCACGGCCTGGTCTTCTTCGGCCATGGCGAGGAGTTCGTCCTGGACCGCCGCGACGTCGGGCGGGACCATCGGTGGTCTCCACTCGATTACGGGCGCTTCGTTCGATTCCGCGCGCGTGAACTCGATCGGCCTCATCCACTCCGGCATTCCAAAAGGACGAACTGCCAGACGATGGTCTTCGACGAGGCTCACGAGGAGGGTCTCCCGCATCGTGCCATCGGTGATGGCCAGGTCGATGGTCGCGTTTCCGGAGAATGTGGCACGCGCGCCGAGCGTGACTTCGTCTTCGGAGATGTCGGAGATCACGCCGTCGGAGCTGACCTGGAACGAGCGGGGACGCAGGAAGGATCCGGTCAGGGGCACTTCGACCGTTTCGGATTCCGCTTCGCCCTCGTCGAGAGACAGGACCATCAGTGTCTGGCCATCCTTTTCGGCGACCCAGTGTCCGGCGAACGGCGTGCGGGCGGAGGGCTCCGGAGCGCAGGCGGCGACGAGGACCACGGTCAGCAGCGGGATGAGGGGACTCGGGGAAAAGGACATTCAGGCAGCCTCCTGGATCTGCCCACTCTGGATCAACTGTTCGAACATGTCGATGAGCGAGTCCTCGAGCGGGCGGTAGGTGATGCCGAGTTCTCGAATGCTCTTCGAATTGTCCGCATGAACCGGGATGCCCACGTTCCGCCGGATGATGGCCCGCGTGGTCGCGCGTTCGACCATGGGACCCAGCAGCCACACGAGCCACTTCGGAAGAGTGCGCGCGGGGAAGCGGAAGCGATCGCCGTAGTGATTGCGCAGCATGCGGGCCATCTCGGGAAACGACGTGTCGTGTCCGGACACGATATACCGGCCCGTGGCTCCGGGCCGCTGGGCCGCGGCGATGTGGGCGTCGGCCACGTCGCGGACGTCCACGGCGCCGACGAAATAGTCGGGCACGCCGGTTCCGAGGTGTCCGTTCCCGAGCTGGCGAATCAGGTGAAACGACTCCGAAGTGGCGAACGGATTGAGGGCGGGTCCGAGGACGAGGGAGGGGTTGATCGCGACGAGGTCCCATCGGTCCTGCTGGCTGGCGATTTGCCACGCTTCGCGTTCGGCCTCCACCTTCGAGTACGAATACGGCTGATGGGACAACGATGACGTCGTGTTCCAGTCCTCTTCGGTGAACCGGAGGCTTTTTGATTTCGATATGTCCGCGTTGTCCCCGAAGACAGCGGCGACGCTCGAGGTCAGGACGACACGGCGGACGGTGGGGGTCCGGCGGGCCTCGCCGAGGACGTTCCGCGTTCCCGATTTTGCCGGGTCGAGCAGGTCCTTCCGGGGATCGTCGACCGCGCGTGTGAACGGCGACGCCGTGTGAAAGACGACGGCGCACCCGGCCATCGCCTGGGCGTAACTCCCTTCGTCAAGGAGATCGGATCGAAAAAACCGGATCGTACCGGGCGCATTTGCGGCGGCGGCCTCGAGGGGGGAGACCTTTTTGCTGTTTGCGGGATCGCGGACAGCGGCATGCACCGTCCTCCCGGCGTCGAGCAACCGCCGGACGATCCATCCGGCGACGTACCCGGTCGCCCCGGTCACGAGAACCGGGGACAATCGGTCGAGTTCCTTCATCACGCGAGCTTATCAGGACCCGCCGGAAACCGATCGCGGTTCGGTTATGATCTCTCCCGCATGACGACAACGAGGACGGGCGCGTTCCTGAAAAGCCTCGGACCGGGCCTGCTCTGGGCGGGCGCCGCCATCGGAGTCTCGCACCTGGTCCAGTCGACACGTGCCGGCGCCGACGGGGGATTTGCCCTGGCCGGGGTGATCCTGTTCTCGCTCGTTATCAAGTATCCGTTTTTCGAGTTCGGGCCGCGATACGCGGCGGCCACCGGTGAGAGCCTGCTGGAGGGGTACCGGCGCATCGGATCCTGGGCCCTGTGGCTGTATTTTGCTGTGATCCTCCTGACGGTCGTGATCACCCATGCCGCCATCGTCCTCTTCACTTCGTCGCTCCTCGTGTTCGCGTTCGGGTCCGCGATGCCGGTGACGGTTGTTGCGGCCATGGTGTACGCAGGCTGCATGGTATTGCTCGCTGCCGGCCGGTTCAGCGCGCTGGACTTCGCGATCAAGGTCGTGCTCGTGGTCCTGGTGGTGTCGACACTCGCGGCCGCCGTCATCGTGGCTCCTCGTGCCGATCTCGGCACGCTCTCGCTCCTGCCCTGGCCTCCGGCCGGATCGGCCATTCCTTTCGCGTTCATCCTCGCGCTCGCCGGCTGGATGCCGTCCGACATCGCGATCTCCGGGCACAGCTCGCTCTGGACGCTGGCCAAGATGCGGGCCGGCAAAGGCGAGGTGACACCGGAGGGCATCCGCATGGATTTCATCGCGTCGTATGTGGCGACGGGCGTTCTGGCCTTTGCGTTCCTGACGCTGGGCGCGGCCGTCATGTACGGCTCGGGCGCGGCCTTCAGCTCCGCGGGGACCGTGTTCTCGACCCAGCTCGTCGACATGTACGCGTCGACGCTCGGGACCTGGACGCGGCCCATCGTCCTGGCGGCCGCCGTGACGGCGATGTTCTCGACGACGCTGGCCATCATCGATGGGTATCCGCGCGTGATCGACCGTGCGGTCAAGGTCTTCCGGGACCCGGCGGCGGGATCGGGCCCGTCGTCGACGGCCCATGCGGAAGTTTCGGTGCCGTACTGGATCGCGATGACGGCAGTCGGCGTCCTCACGATCATGGTCCTTCAGTTCCTCGTCTCGAACCTGACCGGCATGGTCGACTTCGTCACGATCGTGGCGTTCCTCACGGGGCCCGTTCTCGGTTTCCTCAACCTTCGGGTCATGACATCGCCTTCGGTTCCGGAAGCGTTTCGGCCCGGACGCGCGATGCGGGTGTTCTCGTGGATGGGGCTTGGAGTCCTGGGGTTGGTGGCCGTCGCGTATCTGGTGAGTTTGTTGGGATAACGAGGACCTCATCTGTCCATATCACCCCCATCATGGAAACTGGTCTTTCGCGCCTTGGGACCGGCTCGAGAACTCGAGAGATGACGGTTGTGCCATCTCCCGGGTCGTCATGCCTGGGAGAGGCGTGTGATGCGAGGTACGGCGGCCGCAGCCCGTCGACGTCGATTGATCGCGGCGGGGGCCAACGATTCCGTCTTGCGCATCGAACCCGCGCCGCGCAGAATCGAAAAAGCGCTTTGCTCCCCCAATGGCTGTTGCCGTAGTGTTTGACGCCGCCTGACGCCGAGAAATGCCCTTCGCCGGTCAGATCGAAAAGATCCAGGAATGGTGGCGAATCCAGCCGCCGCTCCAAACCCAGTTCCGCAAGCTCGCGATACGGCTTCGCCGGCGGGAGGACCAGTTCTTCATGGTCCTCACGCTCTTCATCGGGGCCGTCGTCGGGCTCGTGATCGTGGCCTTCATCTATCTGACCGAAAACCTCGGTTCGCGCATGTATCCGCTGGGCGGCGAGGTGCAGCTCCGGCGCCTGATCGTTCCCGTCGTCGGTTCGCTCGTGACCGGATTCCTGATCTACCGCTTCTTCCCCGATGCCCGCGGGAGCGGTATTCCCCAGACCAAGGTTGCGCTGGCCGTTCACGGCGGTCGCATCACCCTCCGGACCGTGCTCGGAAAGTTCTGGCTCTCGGCGGGGTCGTTGGCCAGCGGCATTGCGCTCGGCCGCGAGGGGCCTTCGGTCCAGGTCGGGGCCGGCATCGCGTCGGTGATCGGGCGCGCCGTCGGCCTGAAACGCGAAAAGGTCGAGGCCCTGATTCCGGTGGGAGCATCGGCCGCGCTCGCCGCCGCATTCAACACGCCGATCGCGGCGGTCTTGTTCTCCCTGGAAGAGGTCATGGGCAATCTCCACGCCCCCCTGCTGGGTTCGGTCGTCCTCGCGTCGGCGACGGCGTGGCTGGTGATGAACCTGGTCCTCGGAGACGAGGCGCTGTTCAGCGTTCCCGAATACGAGCTGGTGAGCGTTTCCGAGTTCGGGATCTATGCGATCCTCGGCGTGATCGGCGGATTGGTCTCGGTGCTCTTCGTCCGCCTGCTGCTCGCGATCCGGAAGCGGTTCCTCGAGTTTCCCGAGAAGACGCGCTGGTTCCAGCCAGTGGCGGGCGGGTTGACCGTAGGGGTCCTGGGCTTCTTCGTTCCCGAGGTGCTCGGAGTCGGGTACGGACGCGTCGGCGACGCCCTGAACGGCAACCTTGCGTTCCAGTTCATGGCGCTCCTCGTCGTGTTGAAGCTCGTCGCAACCGCGACGTGTTACGGATCGGGGAACGCCGGCGGGATCTTCGGTCCGAGTCTGTTCATCGGCGCGATGCTGGGCGGTGCGGTCGGGAGCGCGGCGGAATGGGCCTTCCCGACGCTGGTCAGCGGGCCGGGGGCGTATGCCCTGGTCGGTATGGGAACGGCGTTCGCGGGGATCATCCGGGTTCCGTTCACGTCGGTGATCATGATTTTCGAACTGACGCGCGACTATACGATCATCGTGCCGCTGATGTTGTCGAACATGATCAGCTATTTCATCTCGTACCGCTATCAGCCGAAGGCGATCTACGAAGCGCTCGCCGAGCAGGACGGCATCCACCTGCCCACCGCGGCGACCCAGCAGCGGCAGGGGCGGCTGCAGGTGCGGCGGGCGATGAAGGCGCCGACCGAAGTGCTCGACGCGGAGATGACGCCGTCGGAGGCGCTGGAGCGCGTCGTCGAGAGCCGCGCGCGGGCCTGGCCGGTGCTCGACCGGCGGGGTTTCATCGGCATGTTGACGGCCGAGGAGTTGAAAAAGGCGATCGAGGCCGACCCGGAGGGCCAATTGAAGGAAGTGGCGCGCGTGGCGCCCGATCCACACCTCCACTCCGATCATCTGCTGGACCTGGCGCTGGAGCGGATGGGTCAGGCCCACGTGAGCGTGTTGCCGGTGGTGAGCCGTCTGGACGTCAGGCGGCTGGAAGGCATGGTCGCGCTCGAGGACGTGATGAAGGTCTACGGATTCGAGTCCACCGGCGAGGAGTGACGGGGGTTTCCGATCGATGTCCAACGGTCGCATTCGACTGGCGATGGCGCAGATCAACGTCGTCGTGGGAGCGCTCGACGAGAACGCGCGGACCATCGTCGAGTGGTCGAGGCGTGCGCGTGAAGCCGGCGCCGACATCGTCACGTTTCCCGAGCTCGCCCTGACCGGGTACCCTCCCGAAGACCTCCTCCTCCGCCCCGGCTTCATCGACGCCAACCTCCGCGCCCTCGAAGACGTGGCGCGCGACGTCGACGGCATCGTCGCGGTCGTGGGATTCGTTGACCGGCACGACGACATCTACAACGCGGCGGCCGTGATCCACGGTGGCCGCACGGCTGGCGTCTACCACAAGGTGTACCTTCCGAACTACGGCGTGTTCGACGAGTTCCGGTACTTCCAGGTGGGAAATCAGTCCGTCATCGTCGAGCTCGGCGGCGCCCGCATTGGAGTGACGATCTGCGAGGACATCTGGTATCCCGGCGGCCCGGTGGTGGATCAGGCGATGGGTGCCGGGGCGCACGTGATCCTGAACATCTCGTCTTCTCCGTTCCACGCGGGGAAACGTCGCTGGAAGGAACAAATGCTGCGCACGCGGGCGGTGGACAACACCGCGATCGTGGCCTACACGAACCTCGTCGGCGGTCAGGACGAGCTTGTGTTCGACGGCGACAGCATGGTGTTCGGTCCGGAAGGGGATCTCGTGGCGCGCGCGCGCCAGTTCCAGGAAGAACTGCTCCTGGTCGATCTCGATCTCGACGCCGTTGTGCGGCGCCGGATGCGCGAACCGCGGAAGCGGCAGGGGGCGACGGCCCCCTCCGCCGTGGTCGTCTCCGTGCCCCCCGCCGATCGGGAACGTCCCCCGCTCGTTTCCCGAACGCCCGAGGTCCTGTCGGATGACGAGGAGATGTATCGTGCTCTCGTCGTCGGGACGCGGGACTATGTTCGAAAGAACCGATTCGGCAAGGTCGTCATCGCGCTCAGCGGCGGGATCGATTCCGCCCTCACCGCGGCGGTCGCCGTCGATGCGATCGGAAGCGAAAACGTCGTGGGCGTGATGATGCCCTCGGAGTTCTCCTCCGC
>CAZTTI010000379.1:0-6503 GCA_964615925.1 uncultured Solibacteraceae bacterium | reverse complement strand
CACCGCCGCCAGTCCGCTGTTCCCGCCGGCCACGTGGCCCGGATCCTCGGAGAGTTCGAGTACCTCGTCCCGGAGGAGGTAGCTCGCCCGGTCCGTGATATTCGCCGGATCCCGGTCGCAGTTGGCCGCCGCCCGTGGAGTCCCATACGACTCCGGAACGCCGACATAGCAGGTTCCCCGGAAGCGGCGCCGTGGAAACCGCTCCGACATCGACCGCGTGTCGATCGTGATCCACGACTGGGCCCACGGAACGAACTCCCACACCTTGTTCACTGCGATCACGTGACCCAGTCCTTCGAGGTGCGCCAGCCGCACGCCACGGAGACTGGGGCCCGCGCCCACCACGATCACGGTGTCCGCCGTCGTCTTCACCCGCCCCGGCTTGAAGGCAAGGCGCACCGGTTCACTGGCTTGCGTCATCGTGGCAAACGTACAGAGTCAGCTTTTGAAGGGAATTTCCGGGGACTTCTTGGATTCTATTTAGATGCTAATTAGGTGCGGATCCGCTGCGATCGAGCACACCCGAGACAAGAAAACTTGTCTTCCGTGGCAATTAAAGTTGCCACGCTGGCAAGTAGAGTTACCACCCGGGAGTCTGCCTTTTCCCGGATATAAATCCGGTTATAACCGGGTTTATATTCACCACGCCGTGCCGCCGTCGCCGTCGCTCCAATCGGTCAGCCAGTGCCAGAGAGCACGCCAATAGGACTGCTCGTAGGACAGAAACACGCCGTTGAAGGGGACCACGTGCACCGGGACGAAGGACCAGAATCCCCACAGGGTTGAGCACGCGTAGTCGGAGCAGAGCTTCATCGGCGCACCCATGTAGATCACCTTCGTTGGTGCGCTCCGGCACCGTGGGCACACATGCCCGCCTGTCAACGAATCCTTTACAGCAGTGAACGATTCTTTCACACCATGCTTGATCATGATGAGGTCCCCCCGAAGACTCCGGCCATCAAGACATCCGCGCACGTTGCCCCCGGGGACCGGAGATCCCCGGGGGACTCCGGGTTTACCGGCTTTCCTTCATGGCGGCGGCCACCGCCCGCGCCACCGACCCGGCGATGGCGTCATTGAACGTCTCGTCGGAAAGGATCTGACGGATGATGTGCGACTGTTCGTCGATGTTCCACATCCGGTCATCCGCGATATCGGCGGTTCGCGACTGCCGGCGGTGGATATCCGCACGCGAGTTACGGATGAACTGTGTAGGCCTCGGCCTGACCGACGTCACTCGTCGTCTCCGCGCCCGAAGAGCGGTGACCCGCTGCCGCGTCGGTCTGCCCAACCCCTGTTTGCGCGCCCGCGTGTTCGGCGGAGGCCCGCACCGTGTTATCTTCCATTGCAAATTCTCCTTTTTGGTTTGTTCAGGGTTTCAATCGACGGGAATTCCGTCGATTCTTTCGTGCTGCCAGCTGCCACCGCGCCGCCGCCGTTCCTGCTGCATGGCGTCGAATTCCCGCTTCCGCCCCTTCCCCCACCAATTGTCCCGGGGTCCGACGTGAACCAGCTCGAGTCCTTCGATCAGCCGCCGCCGGTCCGGCCGGTCCGGGCCCCGCCACCGGTCCATGAACCGGTTGTCGTAGTTGCCCGCGTGGAGCCACCACGTGTCGATCAGCGGGATCGCGCCGGTCACCGCCGGGTCCGAGGTGTGGAACAGCTGGAAGTAGCCCACGCCGAGGCCGTCGGTCCGGATCCTCGGCAGTCCCGGTGCGTCGACCGCCTTCAGCGACGGCGCCTGATGCCGCCACGCCGAATACAGGAAGCCCACTTCCGGTTTCGCCCGCACGATGGGAACGATGAAGTCGCGCGGCGGAATGATGTCGGCATCGATGAACAGAAACCAGTCTTCCCACTTGGCCACGTGGCGCCGCGCCCATTCCATCGCGCGGCCCTTGTTGAATGTGGCCCCATCCCGGTAGAAGAGATCGGTCACCGCCAGCCGGCATCCGTGGGAGCGCGCGATTTCCTGCGTCGCCTCGTCTTTCTGTGACGTGACGATGGTCAGGGATTCGAGGTCGCCGATCCACCGGGGCACGCTCACCCGCAGGAACTCGGAGTAGTCGACCGAGACGATGAGGCCGTTGATCTTCACATCCGTCCCTATCGATTCACCTGACAAAGGAAAAGAATCAATACCGCCACAATCGCGACCCACAGCGGAGTCAGCACGATCACCCAGTCCAACGGCTCCATCACGGAACTCTTCCCGGTAAACCCGGGGTCCGGAACCCAAGGCGGCGGTGGCGGAGTCGGCCGGCGCCCGCGTGCGGTCATCGCCGGGTTCGTCAACCACGGAGGCGGGTCCGGCGGCGGCTCCGGCCGCTGGACTGTTCCACGTGGAACATTTCCCGTCACTCGGTCGTCCCCTGTGTGACCTTCCCGTTTTCCAGAGAGACATACTTCTCTCTTCCACGATTCGTCCCGTGGTTGTACCGGCGTCGCAGCCGTTCCTGCCCGGGACCCGGGTCGCAATCCAGCCCGGCCCATCGCAGGAACTCCGGCCACTGCTCGTGCGCCCGTTCGATGTGGAACGTGAACGGATCGTCCGGAAGCAGGTCGACGATGGTCAGGTTCATGGAATCGTAGAAGGCCGCTGCCGCCGCCCAGCGGTCCACGCCGGCCGTGAACATCCACCATTGGTGCGCAAACCAGTCCATCGCGGGCCCCACCTGCCGCGCGAGCGAAGAAACGCACGCCTCCCGCTCGCGGATCACGTGAACCCACAGCGCGTCCGGATACTTCCGCTTGAGGATGGGAAGGCCGATGATCAGTTGGCTCGAGACCTCGATGTGGTTCTCGGGATAGTCCCAGTTGCCGACGTTCTCCGTCCCCACGTGGCTCTCGTGACCCGCTTGCATTCCGGGGATCGTGCGGCACGCCTGCCATATCGTCGACGTCCCGCTGCGTCCGGTTCCAACGATGAAGATCCGCATCGCTTCCGCATCACCTCTGCATCAGACGGCCTGCAACACGTGCCCGCGCCGTCGTTGTTCCAATTGAGTGGCCAACTCGTCGATCTGCTCCCGGAGCCGCCGGCCCATGGCCCGGAAGTCGTAGAACTGACGCGCCCGGTGCGCCCACTCCATGCGCTCGTCGAGCCGCCAGTCCTCCGCCGCCTTGCGCACGGTGTAACCGATGGTCCAGTTCGAATCGTTCGGCTGCACCCGGACCAGTGCCCCGTCGATCTCCGGAAGCACGTCCCAGTCCGGAAGGTCGGTCACCGGAGTCGCGCCCATGGCGACACTTTCAATGATCTTCCGCAACGCGAACTGGTAGGCGCTGCAGGTGGTCACGTGCACCTTGTACTGGGCGATCGCCTGCAGGTACGCCGGGGTCGACGACCCTCCGTTGCCGTAGCCCGGGTGGCGGAGCACCTCCACCCCGATGTGCGACGCATGGTGGACGATCCGCCGCCGGAGCGGATACGCCGGGCTCACCGCGCCGCTGATGAGCGCCTGCCGCCGCTGCCCATTCATGCGGATCTGATCGCAGACGTCCCGGTCGACCGTGTGGTAGGTGCGGACCAGCGGAATGGTCTTCAGGAAATACGAGTGTTTCAGGACCGCCGCCGGGTGGTAGTAGATCACCACGAAGTCCGCGCCGATCTTCTTGACGAAGTCGCGCTGGAACTCGATCGGCGGTCCGGCATCTTTCACCACGGTCCCCTTCAGCACACCGTGGAAGGTCCGGAGACGCTCCACCCCGGTGTATCCGATGTCCTTGCGGAAGCAGATCACGCTGGCCGGATCCCAGTCGCGGTTGTCGTGGATCATCATGACGCGAGGCCGGTACCGGCGGATCAGTTCCGGGATGTCCCGGCAGCCGTCCTCGTATCCCGCGCCGACCAGCCGGTAGCCCGCCAATTGCAGGCCACGTTGAAACTGGTCGCCCTCGTCGGTCATGTGCGTCCGATAGTCCACATTCCCCAGCATCAGGCGGTCCGACTCTGACGGTTTTGTCATCGGCTGAACTCGAATAGCTCCCGGTTCTCGCGGGCACCACGGCCCAAGACCCGGTAGCGCCGGTATCCGGTTTTCTCACAGATCATTGAGGGCATGGTCTCCCGGGTGAACGGGAGGTTCTTCGCGTAGGCCCCCCAGCTGCAGTCCACGTACATCCGCCCACAACGTGCCCCGATCTTCCTTAGAAGGGCCCATGGGCTCGGGAGGTGGTCTTCTCCGCGCCGTTTGCGGAACAGGTGCATTAATACGCTCAGGACCAAGGCCACGTCCGCCTGTGGGGGATCCACGCGCCGGGCATCGGCCACATGCAGGCCGCTCCGGAGAGGGCCGCCCCTCCACGTCTGCATCGCTTCGGCCAACAGGATGGCCTCGGGTTGGTTGTCCCATCCGGAGGTCCGCCACCCGTGGAGGGCAAACGTCCGGCAGAACCAGCCCGTGTGGCACCCGATGTCGATCATGGTCCCGCCGCCGGCCACGTCGATCACCTCGGACAGCATCGCGAATCGTTCCGCGCACGGCTGATCGACTTCCCATCCCTCGAACTCGGGATGGTCCATCGGATGATAGGAACGATCCCGGTCTCCGGAGAGACGGCGGACCCATTTCACGAGACGTTCCCACTCTTTCGCGCGACCGGCGACCGTCACCGGGATACGGAGTCCGTGCTCCTCGTTCAGGACGCGGAGGATGGCCGTCCGCTTGTTTCCCTGATGAACCGTGATCCGCCCGAGGGCGCCAATGCGAACCATCGGCTGCTCGGAGTCGTGGATGCGATCCGGATCGTAGCCGTTGTCCCGGAAGCTCCGCGCGAGGTTGCGGAAGTTCCGTTCGAAAACCGGCCACTGCCACGCCCGGCCGTCTTCAGGTGCGCTGTCTCCGGTCGGAACCTCCCCGAAGATTTTCACCACCATTTCCAGCCACACGGACCGGATCGGCCACTGATCCGCCGGGGTCTCCGGGTCGGCCAGCAGAAGCCGTGCCGTGTCCTCGTAGTGCCGATAGGTGAGCTTCGGAAAGTGCCGCTTGGGAAACTCGGGAGCCTGAGACCCCGGCTGGAGATCGCGGACATCGACGTTCAGAATCTCTCTCATCCTTCAGGCCGTGACGACGTTGCCCCGGAGCACATTTCCGTGCCACCGGCAGCCGTCCACCCGCTGGATCGACGGCTTGATGGTCAGGTCGTCGAACGTCGTGCCGGTTCGCATCCA
The DNA here is from genome assembly GCA_964615925.1 of uncultured Solibacteraceae bacterium. GTDB lineage: Bacteria > Acidobacteriota > Terriglobia > 20CM-2-55-15 > 20CM-2-55-15 > JAJEDW01. The sequence continues at coordinate 1,327 of CAZTTI010000379.1, read as the reverse complement.
CGTCACACCGCCGGGTTCCACCGGACCACCGCCGTCTTCTGGATTCGAGAATGCGACGTAGACACGATCGTCGCACCCGCAGGGACAATCGAATGCCACCCCGACGCGCTCGCGCCTCGGAACCGGAACCATGGTCCCGTCCGGCGCCTTTCTGGAAATCCCCTTACCACCGTGGAACACCCATCCCGGGTTCAAATCACTGAGACGCTTGCGCATTTCACCTCATGTAGGACGAGCGCCACCGGATCACGCCGTCATCGCATTCGTACCGGTCACGCGGGAAGCCATTCTCGTGGACCACCACGTTCATTTCCACCACGGCGCAGTGCTCCCGAAGGAACGCGCCATACGCCACTTGATCCACGACGATCTTGATCAGCATCACGACGAGCACCGGGATCCCGACCATCAGGATCGAGATTTCAAATTTTTGAAGGTTGGTGAGCGGCGGCATCTTAAAAACTGCGGCGGCGGGGACCTCCCCGCCGCCTGTGCTGCCCGGAAGGGTCCGGGGCGATTCCCTCGTCAGCGCACCTCCGGTTTGTGTCCTGCATGACACGAACCGGCGCGTCTACCTGCTCGGTTAGTAGCCCCGGAGCCAAAAGCCTTGCGGCCCCCCGGCTTCGTTGTATTTCGATTAGAGCGCGTATCGCGCGACCGTCGCTCCGTCCCGGTTCATCACGAAAGCATCACGGACGTTGTCCGCATGGTTCTCCGGATCGCGGCTGAGGTGCGTCGACCTGCGGGTTTCATGGTCCTGCACGATCAGGAGACCGTCATAATCCGCGTGCTCCTGGTCGGATCCCTTCGGCATGTACTCCACCGTATCGGCCGAGAATAAAACCTCCCGTCCAGACTTCTTGTAACGGACCAACACTGTCAACATGGTCTTCTTCTCCTTCTTCTGCTTCTTCTTCTGTCTTCGAAATTGCCGGGCTCACCCCGGCGCGCTCACCCCTTGAGCCTCATGTAATCGGTCGCTTCCTTCGAGGTCGCGCCGATCGACTCGTGGACCACCACCGCCACGTTCCCCTTGCGATCGTGCTGGATGCCGGACCACCCGGGAGAGATATCGTACGTGTCCTCCCGGTCAAGATGTCCCTTCTGACGGAAGGGCACGCCGCATCCCCGGTCACAGCACTGCCGGACCTGCTCGTCGAACCGGGGCATCTTCTCCCGCCACCATCCGGGATAGACGCGGATGCCGTGGTTCTCTCCGCGCACGCCGTCCAGAGACGCCGCCACTTCGCAAAAATACGCGTACGCTCGGCCGTCGCGCTCGGCGATCGCGGAGGACCAGTTTTGATTGATGTCGCACCGGTTCCGG
>CAZTTI010000378.1:0-3871 GCA_964615925.1 uncultured Solibacteraceae bacterium | reverse complement strand
GCTCGCTGATCTGGACCCGCTTGGTCACGGCCATATCGAGCGTCCAGCGCCCGGGAGTAAAGAGCTGATCCCGGAAATTACCGCCTTCGCCCGGAAGCGGCGTCCTGAAGATCAGGTTGCCGGAACTGTCGAAGAGGGCATTGCGGTCGCACTGGCCCTGCAGCGACGGCGCCACGATCGCCGAGTTCGTACACTGCGGATCGAGGGCGGTCGAATACCGGTCTTCTCCGAAGAACCACCCGGAGTCTTCCCCGTCGGTCCACTCCACCTCACCCTGGTCGAGATCGAAAGCGCCCACCAGCATCGGCTCGCCGCCGGAATACGTGCGGTTGCTCGATGTGAGGTTCAGGGGAACTCCGGAAGCGAGATTGTAGATCCAGCTCATTTCCCATCCCTCGACGACCCGCGCCAGAACACCCGAGCTGTTGCCCAGAATTGCCTGATTGGGACCGAAGGGCAGGTTGAACGTGCCGTACGCACGGAACGTGTGTTGACGTGAGTTTGGTTCGAGCCGGTAGTTCGCGGCCCGATCCCAGGGGAATGAATATCCGCTGCATGAGGCGCCGCCAGAACAACGGCCCAGGTTTTTGGACCACGTGTAGGACACCGTCGTCGACAGTCCGTATGCCGGCCGCATGGTCAACTGCGACTGCATCGAATGGTAGTTGCGGTGCCCCATGTTTGTGCGAATGTTGGTCGCGTTAAACTGCGGGTTCGTGATGATGAAGTTGTCCGGGAACCCGTTGGCCCGCAAAACACCACCGCCCAGCGATCCGGGGTTCGGAAGGCTGGGATTGAAGAGCGGCGAGTAGTTGAGGTTGGCGAAGCTTCCGGCGATGGCATGAAAGTCGCCGTCGGCCAGATTGTTCGACCAGCGCGTGTCGGTCCGGAGCAACCCGGCCCCGGTCAAACCGTTCTGGCCCACGATCCGGGCTGTCGGGCCACCCGTCCGCATGTCGATGCCGCCAAAGATCTGATCGAGCAACGCGGACTCCCCGCCGGCACGCGCGGCCGTGAACGCCTCGAACAACCCGTTCTGGTACAGGTTCGGAACGTTAACGTTGAACGACTCGGCGAGCTTGCGGCTCATCGTGCCGATGTAGCGGACGTCGAAGCTGAACGTCGAGTTCAGCGTGTGGGTGATCGACGCCGTCAGGTTCTGGATATAGGGCGTCTTGTATTCGTCGTCGAAGACCGTGATGCTGGGGCCGCGGTCTCCAACGGGAACAGGAAGAACGGGCAGGAACAGGGGCTCGACCGGCGTCCCCAGTCCGTTCACGACGTCCTGGAAGTCGAAGTACTCGCCGCCGTTCACACCTTCGAACACTGCTGCGACCTGACTGCCCGGCGGGGTCTGGATCCACCCGCTGATGGCCGATGCGTCGCCACCGCCGAGGAAACTGGCCTGGTAGCCGCCGCGCAGGACGGTGCGGTCGCGTCCAAGCCACGGGATGTTGTAGGAGAATCCAATGGCCGGACCCCAGTTGTTCAGATCGCGTTCATAGACGCTCAATTCCGGGTTCGGCGAGTTGGGTCCAACGAACAGGAACTCCGTCTGGGAACCGATCTCGGTGGGGTTCGCGGGCAGCCAGGTGTCGAAACCCGTCCCCGAAAGACCGAACGCCCCCTGGTCGAAACCGACGACCGTCATCGTCATGCCGTTCTTGTCGTACGGCACGCCGTAGTAGTCCCACCGCAACCCGAGGTTCAGCGTCAGGTTGTCGGTCGCCTTCCAGTCGTCTTTGAAAAACGCGTTGAACTCGTGCTGCTGCAGATCGCGGATCGCAGTCAACTCGCCGTTCAGCGCGTCGTTCCACGCCGTGCCGACGTCATCCGGGCTGTTGATGAACCGCCCCTGATCGACGAAGTCCATCGATCCGGACAGGAACAACAGCAGGTCTTCGATGCGGTCGGCCGTCGCCGTCGTCAGGCCGGTGCTTAACGCCGGGTTGTTGGCGCGGAACGAGCCGCCCGGGCTGAACGCCGTGTTCGGAGCGAGCTGCGTCGCGCCGAGGAAGGCAACGGGGAACCCGTTGTCGTTGATGTTCCCGCCAGCGATCTCCGTCTTGCTCGTGGCCTTGATATAGGTGGCGCCGAACTTGTAGGAGTGACGGCCGAGCGTCCAGCTCAAAGTGTCCGCAATGGTCCATCGCGGGCTGGTGTCGATCGTGGTCGAAGCCGACGGGCCGTTGCCGCGGGCGCCGACCAGACCGCCGTTCTGACCGCACCAGCTCATCGCCGCCGGCTGGAGAAACCCGGCCGGGGTGCACCACTGCATCAGCAGCGGCATCCCGTTCGTCGTCGGGAGCAGGTCGAGCAACTCCTGACCGCGGCCGTCGGGAAGATCGGTCGCGTGGATCACCTTCGTCCCCTGCCGCGTCATCCCCCATCGCGCTTCGTTCACGATGTTCGCGGCCAGCGTCGAGGTGAGGTTGAACGACAGCACCTGGGGCTTGCGGAGCACGCGGCCCTCGTAGCTGTCCACCCAGCCCTCGTACGTGTCGTCGGCGTTGACCGTCTCGTAACTGTAGGAAGTCGAGAACCGGTGGGACTGCGTAAAATTGTGGTCGATCTTGAGGTTGATCTGCTTGCGCGGGTTGGGTTCGCCCACCCCGAACAGGTTGTCGCGCCCGTCCACGGTCCGGATCCAGCGGTGCCCGATGACGTTCAGGCCGTCGAGCGCCGCCTGGTCGGATTCCTCATAGGTGTTGGCCTCGGGAGCGCGCTCGTTCAGAAACGTGAAGAACGGATCGACGCCGTTCCGGTTCGCATCCCAGGTGCCCGAAGCGGTGGGAGCCGCCGCGACGTTCACGTTCGAACAATCATTGGAGATCGTCCCGGGAGCGTTGGTCACCTGGCCGAACAGGCTCACGTGACGGAGCTGTCCCGTATATGCCCCGCCGCCCATGCTGGTCGGGTTCGACGTCGGCGCCAGCGGGTTGCCGGAGAAGTCGACGGAAGGCCGTTCCGGACTGAATCCGGAATCGGCCACCGGGACGTCGGCGGCTGCCGGATCCCAGAAATCAAAGTAGCGGTAGATGCCCCGCTGCATGCACGGCGAAAGCACCTGTCCGAGCGCCGTCTGGCGGGATTTGGAAATGTTCTGGTCCCAGAGGGCGAAAAAGAACGTCTTGTTGCGGATGATGGGTCCGCCGTAGGAGACCGTGTACTGGTTCTGGTTCTCCCAGGGCTGGGTCGGGGCACCTCCCTGGACGGAGTTGTCGTTGAAGGTCCGGGCGTCGAGGGCGGAGTTGCGGACGTTCCATTCGGCCTGGCCGCGGAACTGGTTTCCACCTGAACGGGTCGTGATCTGGACCTGGCCGTTCCCGCGGCCGGTCTCGGCGTCGACGGGCGCCAGGATCATGCGCATTTCGCCAACCATGTTCGGGTTGATGACCGTGGCCGAGTTGAGGCCCGCCGCAGCCCACCGCTGGTCGTTGACCGCGAGACCGTCACGCATCACGTTGATGTTGTTGGCAGAGACGCCGGCGAAGTCCGCGTTGATGCCGAGGTTGAATCCTTCGGTGTTGCGGGTCACGCCCGCCATCACGTTGATCAGGTCGAGAACGTTGTTGGTGACGGTCGGCAGGTTGACGACTTCCTCGGCTTCGAGGACGTCGCCGACCGACGGGCTCGACTCGAGCAACAACTGGTCCCCGTCGATGAAGACGTCGATCGCCGTCGCCTGACCCGCAACCGGGAGCGTGAAGTTCAGCCGTTGGGCGGAATTCGCGCGGAGGGTGACGCCGGTCGCCGTTTGAGTCTCGAATCCCGGGAATTCGGCTCGTACCGTGTATTCCCCGGGCTGCATTGCTAGAAAGTTGTACGTGCCCGACGAATTCGTCAGGACGTTCGCCTCGACGCCGGTGTC
>CAZTTI010000377.1:0-2832 GCA_964615925.1 uncultured Solibacteraceae bacterium | reverse complement strand
CACCGCGCTGCAGGCAGCGTACAGCATCGATCGTCACCGCACGGTGGAGCAGGACGCCGCCTTCGGGATCCGGCAGATCGTGGACATCGCATTGCGGGCACTCTCTCCCAGCGTCAACGACACCACGACTGCGATCATGTGCGTGGATTATTTGAAGGCGATTCTCGCGCGGTTGGCCGCCCGCGCCATACCGGCATCCGCCCGCTACGAGGAGGGCGAGCTGCGGCTGATTGCGATCGGGCCGACCTTCGCCTGCCTCGTGGCCGATTCATTTGATCAGATCCGCGCCAGCGCGGAAGGCAATGTTGGGGTCCTGATACGCATGCTCGATGCGCTGGAATTCATCGGGGGGCAGACATCGTCCCCGCGTCGGCGCCAGGTGCTGCGGGAAAAGGTGGATGAGATTGCAGAAGTGGCAGACCGCACCGTGAAGGCACCACACGACCGGGTCCGCGTTGAGCGCCGCCAGGCGCGTGTGCGTGAGGCGCTCGAAATCATGCCGATTCCGCTCGGGTGAGATGACGCAGTTATTTTTTCACTTTTCACTTTTCACTTCTCTCCCTCCCAGTTCCGCCCGCAGCGACACCACCTCCTTCTCCAGCACACGCACGACCCGGAGAATCTCCTGATCCCGGCGGTTCTCCTCCTCGTCCTGTCCGACGAACCATGATGCCAGCATCGCCGTGACATAGCCGAACATGGCGAAACCGTACAGGGACAGAGCGAACGTCAGTACACGTCCCTCGGGAGTTGCGGGCCAGGTCCCTGTCGGCAAGGTGATGAGAACCATCAACGTCCACCAGAGTGCGGAGCCGAAGTTGCCGAAGGTTGCACCTCCTTCGATCGCGCGGATCGCCAGCGAGCCGATGATCGCGACCATCGCGGTTGCGAACAGCACATAACCGAAGCTGCGCCGTTGCATCGTTTTCCGCAGCGCCCGCAGTCCGCGGTTCATCGAGCCGAGAACACGAACTAGGCGAAAACTTCCGGCCGCTCTACCGAAGCGCAGAAAGCGCAGGGCACTGCCGATCCTCGCGATTCGAAGCGCGGGTACGACCAGGGCGATGATCGTCAACCAGTTGCGACCGAGAAACCTGCGCTTTCTCGGCGCGATGATCAGCTTCACCAGGAAGTCGAGTATGAAAATGATCCAGATTCCAGTCACGGCGCGCTGAAGTAAAAAACTGAGGCCGGTCCAGAGCTCGATGATCAGGAGCGCGAGCCAGAGGAAGCCGAGGACGACCATCGGGGCATCGAGCAACCGCTCGACCTGGATAAGAAGCCGCCATCGCTCCCGTGTTGCCCTGGCTTCCGTTCGCGTCACCTTCGTCACAGCATCGTCCACGTCATCCTGAGCCTTCATCTACTCCTCCCTGGCGCGAAATGCGCAACGGTATACCGGTAGTAAATTTGATACTACAGGAGGTTCGGGTGAGCGATTACAAACCGGTTTCGTGCGATTTTTACGACGATTTCACGGCAGCGGCGACCACACGGCAGGACGTCGAGCTGGAATTCGAGATGAATGGTGAGACGAGAATCTCAGTCCGAACCTGGTCCGCTCATTGGAGCGAGATTTTCCAGGCAGCACTCACGTGGAAGATGTCCAACTCCTCGTAGGGCGCCGCGCAGCTCGGTCGCGGAGCACTAGCACGGATTTCTCACCGGTTTGCGCAGGGCAACGTGTGGGTACCGCAATTCGGGGACAAATTCGGGGACAGTGAGCAAATTCCGAAACCGAATGCGCCGACACCCTGAAACATGTTGAATTTGCTCACTGTCCCCGAATTGCCGTCACGACGTGTCGAAACCCCGGTGAATCCGGGAGCCGGTACAGCCACGTTCTTGCTCGCGCAGTCCTTCCGGTGCCGCTCCTGCTCGCAGGGGCCGCGGCCTGTTACCTCCCCGCGCGCCGCGCGTCGGGAACCGATCCGATCCTGGCTTTGCGCGAGGACGGGTGATCACGCCCCGCCGGCCCCGGCCCGTTCGACCAGTTGGATGACCTGGAAGCGGGCGCCCTGAGGGTCGGAGACGCCGGCGAAGCGGCCGACGCCGGGGATGTCCTCGGGGGGCATGAACGTCTGGCCGCCGAGCTGGCCGGACCGGGCGAGCCAGTCTTCGCAGTGATCGACGGCGAAGTAGACGGTCCAATGCGCCGGCATGGGGCCCCAGTCTTTCTGGATTTCGAGCATGGTTCCGATCTCGCGCCCGTCGAGGTAGGCGACGTAAACGTACGGCGCGACCGATTCGTCCTTCTGGATTTTCCAGCCGAAGAGCTGGCTGTAGAATTCGCCGGCGGCCGCCGGGTTGCGCGTGAACAACTCGTTCCAACAGAAGGCGCCGGTCTCGTTCACGCGTTCGGCGCCGATGTGGGCCTGGGGTTGCCAGAGGCAAAAGACCGCGCCCTCTGGATCCGAGACCACGGCCATCTTGCCGAATCCCATGACGTCTATCGCGGGCACGGCGACCGTGCCGCCGAGGCCCGCGGCCTTGGCCGTCGTCTTCTCGATGTCGTCCACAGAGATGTAGCAGTTCCAGTGGGGTGGGATATTTTCCTGGCCGGGAGGCAGTGTCGACATGCCGGCAACGGCCTTGCCGCCGATCTTGGCCATCACGTACACCCCTCCGTCGGGGAGGGGCTGGTCCTCGCGCGTCCAACCGAACAACGTTCCGTAATATTTCCTCGCGGCGTCGAGATCGGACGTGGCCAGATCGACCCAGTTGAACATGCCGGACGGATATTTGGTCATTTCCATGTTGATTCTCCTCGGTGCGGCTTCGGGCGATGCGGGAGGCCGTATGGTGTCAGCAGCGGAGAACGGAAGCAACAGG
>CAZTTI010000376.1:0-3465 GCA_964615925.1 uncultured Solibacteraceae bacterium | reverse complement strand
GATGATGCGGTGGCGCAGCGAGGGAAAAACGACGGACCGGACGTCCTCGAACGCAACCTCCCGGCGGCCGGAGAGCAGCGCCCGGATCTTTCCGCCGACGACAAGCGCCTGTGAGCCCCGCGGGCTGGCGCCGTACCGAATGTAATTCCGCGCCATCTCGGTGGCATATTCGGTCGACGGCTGCGTGGCCATGACGATGCGGATCGCGAAATCCTGGACCCGTTCGGAAATCGGGACGGACAGGGCCAGCTCGCGCAACTCCAGGATCTTGGCCCCGTCCCAAACCGGCCGGACGACGGGTTCCTCCGACCGTGTCGTGCGATCGAGGATCTCGTGGATGCTTTCCGAATCCGGGAACTCCATGCGCAGCTTCATCAGAAACCGGTCGACCTGGGCTTCGGGAAGCGGATAGGTAGCTTCGAGCTCGAGAGGGTTCAGCGTCGCGAGGACGACGAAGGGCTCGTCGAGTTTGTAGGTGTGGTTGCCGACCGTGACGCTCTTCTCCTGCATCGCCTCGAGCAGGGCCGACTGCGTCTTGGGCGTGGCGCGGTTGATCTCGTCGGCCAGGACGATGTTCGCGAAGATCGGACCCGGCTGGAACTTCAGGAACTTTTCCCCGGCCGGGCTCTCCTGGACGACGTTGGTGCCCAGGATGTCGGCCGGCATCAGGTCGGGCGTGAACTGCACCCGCATCGAGTGGAGGTCGAGGACCCGGCCGAGCGTCTGGACGAGGCGCGTCTTGCCGACGCCGGGCACGCCTTCGAGAATGCAGTGGCCGCGACCGAGGATCGTGATCAGGAGCTGATCGACGACGTCCCGGTAACCGACGATGACTTTCGAGATCTCGGAGTGAACCTTCTCGAACTCATCGCGGAAACGCGCGATCATTTCATCGTCGATCACCAGCACAGAATGTTTTTCCACCATATTCCCCGCGCCCGAAAGCGCGCATTATAGCCCGCCCGGAAACCGAATTACGAACGCCCCTTCAAACGACCCCTTCGAGCGCCTCGCGGATCGCGGGATGAACGACCCTCCCGCCCTCGACATTGACGGCCTCGCGAAACACCGGGTCGTTCATCTGGGGATCCGCCGCCAGGCGCAGCACATACTCGTAGAGCGCGCTCGATAGGGCCTGGGAGCTGGTTCGCGGGACGGCACCGGGCATGTTGGTCACCGCGAAGTGGATGACGCCGTCGACCACGTAGGTCGGATCTTCCCAGGTGGTGGGACGCGTGGTCTCGATGCACCCTCCCTGATCAACGGACACATCGACGATGACGCTGCCCTTCTTCATTCGCGCCACCGCCGAGGCCGTCACCGCCCTCGGCGCCCGGGCCCCGGGAACCAGGATGGCGCCGACGAGAAGGTCGGCGTCGAGCGCGCACTCTTCGATCAGATCGGAGTACGCCGGGAACGCCGTGACGCCCGCGCCGAGGGCGTGCGCCCGCATCAGGCTGTCGTGCCCTCTCGAAACGATCGTCACCTTGGCACCCATCGCCATCGCAACCGACGCGGCATTCAGCCCGACATTGCCCGCGCCCAGAACCACGACGTGGCCCCGGTCCGCCGACGCCACTCCTCCCAGCAGGATACCGCGGCCGCCGTTCGGCTTCTGGAGCAACGTCGTCCCCACCTGCGTCGCGATCCGCCCCGCAACCTCGCTCATCGGCGCCAATATGGGCAGCCGGCCGTTCTCCCGAACGGTTTCGAACGCCACGGCCGTCGTTCCCCGCTCGACCAGCACCCGGGCGAGTTCGGGCACCGCGGCGAGGTGAAGAAAGCAGAAGAGCAGGTGGTCTTCGCGCAGGAACGCATATTCGCCGGGAAGCGGTTCCTTGACCTTCACGATCATCTCGGCGCGATCCCAGAGCTCGGCGGCATCGGCGGCGACGCGCACGCCGAAACGGGTGAATGCAGCGTCTGGGAATCCCGTCCCCTCACCGGCGCCGGACTGGATCCACACCTCGTGTCCGGCCCGAACCAGCTCCGATGCCGCCTCTGGAATGAGCGCGACGCGAAATTCGCGGATCTTGGTCTCGGTTGGGATGCCTATACGCATGTCGTTCGACTGTGCCGCTCGTTCACTAACGTCGTTCCGGCGGAAGCGAATCGGCCAGCATTCGAACGATCTCCGGGTCGGTATCGCGCGAATCGGCGAAGACGAGCAACTCGCGGGAGGGCTCGGCGCCGGCCGCGAGGAGCCACTCGACCGGGCGCGTGCGGTTGAGGAACACGGCCCAGCGGAGGGGCGACCAACCTTCGGGATCGGCCCCCCCCGGATCGGCTCCGGACCGGAGCGCGAAGCGCACACCCTCGTCATCGGCGCTCTTGACCGCCTCGAAAAGTTGCTCGTTCACTCCGATCTCGAGCGCGGAGCCTGGGACGGCGGGCTGCCAGCGTCGAAAGGCCCGCCAGGCCAGGAGCCCGGCCGTCGCCATCAGAGCCAAAAAAATCCAGAGCGCCGGCCGGACGAGCCATCCGGACGGGAGGGGCCACCATCGCCACCAGAGGTCCGCGCGGTCGGCGGCGTCGTCGAAGGAATCGAAACCGGCGCGCGAGAGCAAAACGCCGGCATCGGCCGATTCGACACTGTCGCGGATCGCCCGCCGGAAGGCATCGGTTCCTAAACGTTCCTCCACGAAGGCGAAGACCCTCTCGTAACGCTCATATTCCGACGTCGGAAACGTCATCAACCGGCGTCCGCCGGGCTCGAGCGCCACATGCGAACGGCCGCTCCCGCTGAAGGTGATGGCCATCCCTTCGTGAAACCATGCCGGAAAGCCCCCCTCGAAGAGCTGGACACCGAGGCGGGCGTTCAGAAATGCGTGAACGAGTTCGTGAGTCAACGTGGCCTCGAGCGCGTCGCCCGTGGCCCGCCGGTCGGCCAGCATCGCCACGTAGCGCGTCCCGATCGTGACTGCACGGGTCTCGGGGTTCTCGAACGCGTCGCCGACCACCGGCGGCATCGTTTCCATCGATGGGAAGTAACGCACGAAAATCCGGCCCTCCGGAGGCCGGAGACCGAATTCTTCGCGCAATCGACGAATGCCGGGATCGGTCGTCGCGAGCAGGTCCACGAGCTGGATCGAATCGGCCGCGTCATCGAGGACCGGGGACATGAAGGAGAGAAAGAGATCGACGTACCTTCCTGCGACGAGCAGCGTGTCCGACGAGGGCGCGACCGTGTCGAGGCAACTCCGGAGTCGGCCGAACTCCGCGTACAGCCCCCGGACGTCCTCGACGTTGCCGGCGACAGGATCGACCACGAAATCGAGTCCCTCGCCGCTCTCGACCCACTCGATGATGTCGGGACACGCCGACGGAACGCCGCGCGCGGGGGAGAGCGTTTGTCCGGCAAGAACGATCAGGAAAAGAATCGAACGTGTCAAAATCAGTAGGGGCGTCCTGAATCGACGATGAAACTCGGGCCGATCTCGTCGAGACTCCGGGCGCCGGATCCCC
>CAZTTI010000375.1:0-6398 GCA_964615925.1 uncultured Solibacteraceae bacterium | reverse complement strand
ATCGATGGCCGTCGCCCGTCACCGGACGAGGACGCTCGACGGCGTGAGGTTCGAGACCAACGACCGTATTCGCGAGCAGGTGAAGAAGATCCTTCCCTTTCGGCCGACGGTGGCCCAGAAGAAGGCCCTGGCGGAAATCGTGAACGATCTGCGCGCGGGCTACCCGATGAACCGGTTGTTGCAGGGCGACGTCGGTTCGGGAAAGACCATCGTCGCCTTCGAGACCATTGTGATCGCCGTCGAGAACGGATACCAGGCCGTCGTCATGGCGCCGACCGAGATCCTTGCCGAGCAGCACTACATCAACGCGCGGAAGATCTTCGCGCGGCTCGGCTATGACGTTGTGCTGTTCCGGGCCGGCACCGGACGGTCCGATAAAGAACTGGCCTCCCGAATACAGGACGGGCGGGCCCAACTCGTCATCGGAACGCACGCGGTTCTGGAGGACGCGGCGGCGTTTGCCCGCCTTGGACTCGTCGTCATTGACGAACAGCATCGATTTGGCGTGCTGCAGCGGCAGACCCTGATGCGAAAAGGAAGGAGCCCGAACACGCTGGTCATGACGGCCACCCCGATCCCGCGAACGCTGGCGATGACGTTTTATGGCGACCTGGACGTCTCCCTGATCGACGAGATGCCGCCCGGGCGGACCCCGGTGCGGACGGCCCATTTCGGGGAGGGCGACCGTTCGCGCGTGGATCGCGCGATCGAACGCGAGCTTGCCGCCGGCCGCCAGTGTTACGTCGTCTTCCCGCTGGTGGACGAATCCGAGAAGCTCGACCTGAGCTCGGCGACCGAAGGGGCCAAACGCCTGAAGGGGGTCTTCGGGAAGCGGGTCGCCCTTCTCCACGGGAGGATGAAGCGCGAGGAGAAGGAATCCGTCATGGCCGCCTTTGCGCGCGGAGAGGTGGGTCTGCTCGTCGCGACAACGGTCGTGGAGGTGGGCGTGGACGTTCCCAACGCCACGCTGATGGTCATCGAACACGCCGAGCGATTCGGTATCGCACAGCTCCATCAGTTGAGAGGCCGGGTGGGACGGGGAAGCGCTCCGAGTACGTGTATCCTTCTCACGCCGGACCGAATCGGCGACACCGCGATCGAACGCATCCGGGCCATCCTGGCGACCAACGACGGCTTTCGGCTGGCCGAAGCCGACTTGCGGCTCCGCGGCCCGGGCGAACTGGCCGGAACCCGGCAATCGGGAATGCCGGAGTTCCGGATTGCGCACATCGTGGAGGACATCGACCTGCTGGTCGAGGCCCGCGACGAGGCGGCGCGGTGGGATGGCGATCCCGTAGCGCGGGAACGCATGATTGGCGGCCTCGCCTCCGGCAGCATGCCGGCCGGGCTGATCCATGTGGGATGATTCATCGTGCGCGTAATCGGGGGCCGGTTCCGCAGCCGGAAGCTTCCCGCGCCGCCGCCGGCGCGCACGCGCCCGACCAGCGACCGGCTCCGGGAGACCTTGTTTAACATTCTCGCGTCGAGCGTAATAGAATCGATGTTTCTCGACGCTTACGCGGGTGTCGGGGCGGTGGGGATCGAAGCCCTCAGCCGGGGGGCGTCGGGAGTGATGTTCGTCGACTCGTCTCCGGTCGCCTGCCGCTCGATTCGGCGGAACCTGGAAGCGCTCGGGATCGCGGAGGACGACCACGTCCGCGTGCGGGTCGGCCACCTGGACGAACTCGTCCGGGAGTGGGAAGGACCCGGTTTCGACATCGTGTTCGTCGACCCGCCGTATGCCCGGGACGACCTGTACCGGAGGGACATCGAGATGCTTGGAGCCGGGGCCGTCCTCGCCCCGGGAGGGACCGTGATTGCCGAGCACGGGCGGAAGGCGGCTCTCCCCGAAAGTGCGGGAGGGCTTCGGCGAGTGCGTGTGCACCCGCAGGGATCGAGCGCGCTGACGTTTTATCGATGGGAACACGAGTGGGAGAGGAGCGAGAGCCGTTGATGAAGCGTGTCAGCGCGATCTATCCGGGGACCTTCGATCCGATCACCAACGGACACCTGGATATCGTCGAGCGGAGCAGCCGGCTCTTCGAGCGCGTCATCGTCGCCATCCTCGTCAATCCTCAGAAGGATCCGCTGTTCACGGCGGATGAACGCCGGGACCTGATCCAGGGCGCGCTTCCTTCCGGCGCGGCGAACATCGACGTCGAGATCTTCGACGACCTGCTGGTCGAGTACGCGCGGAAACGCAACGTCCAGGTCATCATCCGCGGGATCCGCGCGGTTTCCGATTACGAATACGAACTGCAGATGGCACTCATGAACCGGCGGCTCGAGCCCGGCATCGAGACGTTGTTCATGCTTCCGGCCGAACACTATTCCTACTTGAGCTCGCGACTCGTCCGCGAGCTGGCGCGGCATTCCGCGTCGATCTCGGGCCTGGTTCCGCCTTCGGTGGAAAAGGCGTTGATCGATCGCTCGCGACGGTCCGCGTCCGTTTGAGCGCGCACCATTCAACATTCGACACCAGGCAAAGAAAGGACATTGCAATCCATGGATCTGAAGTTCACCGCGCGGATGTCCCGGATCTCCGCGTCGCAGACGATGGCCGTCGCCGAGGCCGCGACGCGCCTTCGGGAGGCGGGAACCTGCGTCGTCGATCTGAGCGCGGGAGAGCCGGATTTCCCCACCCCCGACAACGTCAAGCAGGCGGCCATCCGGGCCATCAACGCGGACTTCAGCAAATACACGCCGCCCGGCGGCACGACCGAGTTGAAGAAGGCCGTCATTGAGCGCCACGCGGCGGACTTCGGATCGTCGTTCGACATGGCCGAGGTCATGATCAACGTCGGAGCCAAACATTCGATCTTCAATGTGTTCTCCGCTCTGGTCTCCCAGGGGGACGAGGTCATCATCCCGGTGCCGTATTGGGTGACCTTTGCCGACGTCACGCGGTACCTCGGCGGAAAGCCCGTTTTTGTGGAGACGTCGGAGGAGTCCGGATTCCGCCTTACCTCGGACATGGTCGCGAAGGCCGTCACGTCGAAGACGCGGGTCCTCATCGTGAACTCGCCGTCCAACCCGAGCGGCGCGGTGCTCGACGACGACGAGTTCGTGCGCATCGCCGGCATCTGCCGGGATCAGTCCGTGGTCCTGATGTCGGACGAGTGTTATTGCCACTTTCTTTACGACGGCCGGCGGCCGTTTTCGATCGCGTCGCACCCGGAGTTCAAGAACTCCACCGTGATCGTGGGATCCCTCTCGAAGACATACGCGATGACGGGGTGGCGCATCGGTTTTACGCTGGGAGACCGGCATCTGATCAAGGAGATGGGGAAGCTCCAGAGCCACTCGACGTCGAACCCAACCTCGATCGCGCAGAAGGCCGGCGTCGAAGCCTTGAACGGGCCTCAGGAATCGGTCGCGGAGATGCTGGCCGAATATGCCCGCAGGCGGAGGTACGTGATCGATCGGCTGCGGGCGATTCCGGGGGTGACGTCGGCCGAGCCCGGCGGAGCGTTCTACGCCTATCCCAATATCAGCACGACGTTCGGCCGCGGCGGGGTCGAGGACAGCGGCCAGTTCGCCGTGCGCCTGCTCGAAGAAGCGCTCGTGGCCGTCGTTCCCGGGGCGGCTTTCGGAACCAACGACCACGTGCGGATCTCGTATGCGGCTTCGATGGCGGATTTGGAAAAGGGATTGGATGCGATCGAGGCTTTCATCAGGGGGTTGGGGTAGAACGATCGAGCGACCTCAATCTCCACTGGAAGAAAGGGCCAAGAGCGTTTAGAAGAACGCGGACACTGGACACGAAAACCCGGGCAGGACGCCATCGGCCTCGATGCGGTCTTCGCCCTCGAGCTGCTGGGTTTCGGAAAGAGAGCGGTACACGGTGACCGTGCCGCGGCTTGGATCGACGAGCCAGACGATGGGGACGCCGCACTCCAGGAACTCCCCGATCTTCGCGGCCACATGCCTCACACTGTCGCTCGGAGAGAGCACCTCGACCGCCAAGTCCGGAACGAACTCGCCAAACGTGTCGGGCGCCCGGCCGTCCGGGAGCTTTTCGTTCCGGACGAACGTCACGTCCGGGGATCGCACGTTACCATTCGGCAGGCGGATCCCGACGTCGGGTGTCAGGACGATTCCAATCGGCGAGTTTTCCAGGAAAGTCGCGATCATGTAGAGAATCTTTCCCGCGACTTGTCCATGCCGCACGCCCGCCGGACTCACGACAATTTCTCCGTCGACGAGCTCATACTTCCGGCCGTCGTCCGGTGTCCGGAGCAGGTCTTCGATGGTGGCCGTGCCCTTGGGATTCACAGTCGTCATTGTATCTCCGCCGGATGCTCACGCTCGGAGTCGTTGCATGCGGAGCGCCATTTCCGACCGAGCGAGTCCTTCGGGGTTTCCGGCAGCCCGGATCTTGCGCGTCAACGCCGTTACCGGGACCTCATCGAATCGCACACGTTGGTTCGCCGGATCGGCCGGGGCCCGTCCACGGTAGACATCGACCTCGATCCGGTGATGCGTGATCGTGTGCCGGCAATGTCCGGCCTTCGTCGCGTTCTTCGGCGGTGATTCGACCGTCGGGAACTCCCACAACCCGTCTTTTTCGCACATCACGAAACCGTCTTCGTTCTCATCGATGACGGCGATCAGATCGATACGGACCGTTTTCGCGCGTTTGCGGGGCACGGGGAATGATTCGGGACGGCCGGTCTTCCGGGCTGTGCACAGGTGCTCGCACGGGCAGGCGTCACATTGCGGGTTTCGGAACGTGCAGACCGTTGCGCCCAGCTCCATCATGGCCTGGTTGACGGCGCGCGGTTCCGCGGCCCAGACCACCCGCTCGGCTTCGGACCAGAGCTGCTTTTCGGAAGGATTTTCCCAGCCGTTGAGGCGGGAGATCACCCGGCGGACATTGCCGTCGACGATGGGGCAGGGTTCGTTGAACGCGATGCTCATGATGGCGCCGGCCATGTACCGGCCGATGCCGGGAAGGTCCAGCAATGCCGCGTGATCGGAAGGGAGTTTCCCTCCGTGTTCGGCGACGACGCGTTCGGCGGACTTCTTCAGGTTGCGGGCCCGGCTGTAGTAGCCCAGTCCGGACCAGAGATGGAGCACGCCGTCGAGGTCGGCCGAAGCCAGATCTGGGAGAGTGGGAAAACGTTCGAGGAAGCGGGCGTAGTAGGGAAGGACCGTGTCGACCTGCGTCTGCTGGAGCATGACCTCCGAGACCCAGACGCGGTAGGGATCGTAACCGTTTCTCCAGGGAAGGGGACGGGCGGTTCGGGAAAACCAGTCGGTCAGGGCGCGAGCGGCATGCACGGACAATTCGGGGACAGAGAGCAAATTCAAAGCGTTCCGATGTGTTGGGGCGGTCGGTGTGAGAATTTGCTCTCTGTCCCCGAATTGCGAGCGGCGTGCACGCTTCAGCTTCCGGCGAGTTCCTTTTCGCGAATCTGGGCAGACTCCTTCATGTCCCGCTCGAGCCGCTTGATCTCGACCAGGTGCTGCGGGTTGAAGGCCATCGACGGATAGTAGCAATTGCTCTCGTGGGTGCAGAAGCAGCCGTTGGCCACCTGCTCGCGCCGCGCGTTCATGGCATCGGAGTACCAGAGCTTCTCGAAGTTCCAGTCGTAGTCCCGGAGGTTCGCGACGCCGTCGAGGTTCTCGCAACTCGAGACCGTGCCTTCGTCGTAGATCACGCCCCCGGCGTCTCCGGCGAAACACCGCAACTGAGGCCGGCCTTCGAGCGCCGTCTTCGCGATCAGGTCGTGCATGTAGACGTCGATCGCCGCCTTGAAGAAGCCGGCGTCGCCGCTATAGTTGTTTTTCAACACCGAATCGACGGAATCGCGGCCGATCTCGGCGGTCAACCGGTGGTATCGCCCGATGTCGATGTCCAGCTCGTGGGGCACGGCCGACGGCGGGCGGATGTAGTTGACGTTGACCTTGTCCGGCTTGAGATCGTTCTTCAGAAACTCGTACCACTCGAAGATCCGGTCCTGATTGCTGTTCATGAAACACGTGCAGGTCTGGACGTCGAGGCGGCCGAATTCCGCCTTGATCCGCTGCAACTCACGGGCCGTATCGATCGCAATGGCCCAGCTCCCGGGTTTCTGGCGGATCTTCTCGTGATCTTCCTCGAGCCCGTCAATCCCCAGCGCCACGGTCACGTTCAGGTTGGGACATTCGTCGAGGATCCTGGAAACGTCGGGCAGGATCCGCTGCTGGATCTGGCCGTTCGACATCAGGTAAATCGACTCGAGCCTGTTGTTCTCGTAGAACGCCTTGGCGATTTCGGGGAGGTCCTTCCGCGTGAACGGCTCCCCCCCGGCGACGACCAGCACGCCCAGGTTGGCGCCCAGCGTTTCGCTGATCCGCTCGACCTCCCGGGTCTTCATCTGCAACTTCTTGCGGGGTTTGTCGTCGAGCTCGTC
>CAZTTI010000374.1:0-8055 GCA_964615925.1 uncultured Solibacteraceae bacterium | reverse complement strand
TCGATCATTCGTGCCGCAACGCTTCGAGCGGATTGAGGCGTGATGCCCGCGCCGACGGAATCGTGCCCGCAACGATAACGGCCACGACGAGCAACGGCAGGACGTACGCGTACGCGATCGAGTCGGCCGGTTCGATACTGTACAGGTACCTTTCGAGAATCGGCTGAACGATCCACGCTCCTCCGACCCCGAGCACAAGGCCGATCAGGGACGGAATCCCCACGCGCCGGAGGGTCTCGAAGAACACGCGGCCACTCCCGGCGCCCAACGCCATCCGGACGCCGATCTCGCGGACGCGCCGGTCGACGGAATAGGAAACGATCGAATACACGCCCATCGCTGCCAGCACCAAAGCGATTGCCGAGAACGCCGCCAGAACGAAGCCGTAAAACTTGTCCCGGTCTATCTGGACCGCGAACCGGTCGGTCATCCACACGACGTCGACGCGCGCTTGGGGATCGACCTGGGTGATCGCGCCCTCGATCTGCCGCGCATCGGCTGTCGTTCGAACGATCGCCATCGTTCCCTGTGGACCCGAGCTGAACTCGGCAGGGCTATAGACCGTTCTCTCCATCTCCTGGTCGCGTATGGCACCACGGATGTCTCCCACAACACCGACGACGGTCAGTTCGATCGGCTCGCGGTCCTCGAACCCCTGTTGGATTCGTTGCCCGACCGGGCTCTCTCCCGGCCAGAGCACGCGAGCGGCGGACGCGGAGACGATGGCGACCGGAGCCGAGTTGCGCGCCTCGGCCTCTGTGAACGGTCTTCCTTCGATCAAGGGAATGCCGAGGATGTCAAAATATTCGATCGAGACCCATTTGGAGTCGAAGAGGCCGAAGCCCTCCGCAACGAGACCGTCGTACCATCGCCCGCCCACGCCTGGAACGTCCGGTGGAAACGCCGGACCGCCCGGAGCCCGCAAGAATCGCGACGAACTACCGAATCCCGGCAAACCGCCCGCGATCGCGACAACGCCGCCCTCGCTCATGGGACGAAGTACCGATCGAAAGTCGTCGAACAGTGTCTGGAGGCCTTGAGGCGATTCCGACGAAGGCCGGATCTGGATGACGGCGACGCGGTCGGGATCAAATCCCCAATCCACCGTTGCCATGCGCCAGAAGCTGTGGAGCGCGATGCCTCCGACGACAAGCAACGTCACGGTCATGGCAATCTGAACGCTGGACATCCCATCCTGATAGAGACGGTACTTCCGGTCCACCGTGGCCGACCGCGTCGCGCGCTGGAGCGCCTGACCGAGATTCGTCTTCGACGCGCGTATCGCGGGAACCAAGGAGATCAGGACCGACGACAACACCGACACGCCGATCGCAAACAGCCAGACGTTGCGATCCGCGCCGACATCGAATGGGCGCGGGATGTAACTCGGAAGTGTCCTCGCAAACGCCGATGTGGCCAGCGTGGCGACCCAGGCTCCAAGGAGCCCGCCGGCGAGACCCAGAGCGAGCGTCCGGAACACCATAAGGCGGGCCAGGCTCCACGCGGACGCACCCATCGCCGACCGGACCGAAAGCTCGTTCTCGAACTGCGGCAGCCGGGCCAGTTCCAGTCCCGCAAGGTTCGCGATGCCGACCATGAGGAGCATCACAACGGCTCCGAAGAACAGGAAGATCGTGCCGCGTTCGTTCGCCGATGTGTATCGATTCGCCATCGGGCCGATCTGCAGTTCCCGGCCCGACATCCACACTCCGCCTGCTTCGATCACCCCGGGCAGGATCGTGGAGAATTCCGCCCGGGCTTCTTCGATCGTGACACCCGGCCGGAGGCGGCCGATCGCGGGAAACGAGCGGTCCGGAGTGATCATTGGTGCGGAGCCGAAGGGCGCCCAGAAAGGAGCCGGATCCTCCAGGTCCTCAGGCGAACGGAAGCCCGAAGGCAGAACGCCGGTGACCACGAGTTGCCCGTACTCCGGATGCTGAATCGCGCGGCCGATGACGCCGGGATCCGCGCCGAGCCGGTCCTGCCAGTAGGCGTGGCTGATCATGACGACCGGGGTCGCGCCGGGATCCTCGTCGGCGGCGGTGAAGTGACGGCCGAGGATCGGATCGACGCGGAGGAGGTCCGAGAAAAAATCGGCTGGAACGCGGACCAGGTAGTTCTCGCCCCGATCTGGAAGTGGGGTCAGCGAAGCCATCAGAGCAACCGATTGGAAGCTCTGGTTGATGTTGCGGAGTTGATCGATGGCTTCCACGTTCAGGACATCGGAGCGGCCGGAACCGTCGGCGTTCGAGATCTCGACCAACTGGTCGGGCTCGTCGTAGGGAATGGGCTTCAGGATCGCGCCGTTCACGATGCTGAACGCGGCCGTCGTCGCGCCGATCGTCAGGGCGAGGATGAAAAGGACGGTCGCGGCGTACGCCGGGCGGAGGGCGAGCGAGCGTGCGGCGTATCGGACGTCGGCGGCGAGCGTCTCGAACATAGCGCGATTACCCGGAAGTGAATCGGGACCGCACAGCGCGCGGTCCCGACCAGGAAAGTCCTACAGCGTCAGGTGGCCCGTGCTGTCGCCGATCGAGTCGACGTGGGCGCCGGCCATGGCGGCCATGGCGAGCAGGAGGTTGGCCGTCGGGGGCGCCCCTTCGACCTTGATGTGGCGGTTGCCCTGGAGCTTGCCGTGGGCACCGCCGGCAAGGAGCGCCGGCGGGTTTTCGCGGGCGTGGGCGTTGCCGTTACTCATCCCGCTGCCGTAGTAGATCAGCGAGTGGTCCAGGAGCGTGCCGTCTCCGTCGGGCGTGTCCTTCAGCTTGGCAATGAATTCGGCCAGCTTCACGGAGTGATACGTCGTCAACTTCGAGTACTTCTCGATGCCCTCGGGACGATCGCCGTGGTGCGACACCGGGTGGTGCGGCTCGGGAATGCCGATGTGGGCGTAGCTGCGGCTCGATCCTTCGTGGCCGACCATGAACGAAAACACGCGCGAGATGTCGCCCTGGAAGGCCAGGTGCAGCAGGTCGTAGGTGATCGTCATGTGCTCGTCGAACGTGTCGGGAATGCCCCGCGGCGCCAGCGTCGTCTCGGGCAGGGTCCCGGTCCTCGACTCCATCCGCTCGAACTGCTGTTCGACGCGCCGAACGTTGGTCAGGTATTCATCGAGGATCGCGTTGTCGGCCGCTCCCAGCTTCCGCTGCATGGCCCGGGCTTCCTCGGCCACCGAATCGAGGACGCTCTGTTTCAGGTCGAGGTTCGCCATCCGTCTCCCGGCCGATCCGGCTTCGCCGAACATGCGTTCGAATGTCACGCGGGGATTGATGCCCATCGGCAGCGGGCTGGTCTCGTCACGCCACGACACCGTGTTGAAGAACACACACGGGAACCCGTCGCACGCGCCGGCCGACGTGCCCATGTCCTCGGTCCCGACCTGCAGCGACTGCAACGGCGTGTCCCCGGCGACCTCGTCGGCAATGTGCTGGTCGATCGACTTCGCCGACTGCACGACGGTGTATTTGGCCTGCCCCGTCACCGGCCCCGTCGCGTTCAGGAAGTGCGCGCTGGCCCCCATGTGCACGCCACCCATGTCCGGATCTCCCTCCGGGGCCTTGAGCTGGCTGATCGTGACCATATGGTTTCGGTGCGGCTCGAGCGGCGCCATGATGGGTTTGAACGCGAAGTCGCTGCCGGTTTCATCCGGGTGCCACAACTCGAGATAGATGCCGTTGGGCACGTAGATCGCGCCGAAGCGGAAGGGGCGCGTGCTGGACTGCGCCGCCCCCAGCGCCGGCACCATGGCGTCGAGGAACGGCAGCGCAATCGCCGTCCCCAGGGCGCCGCGCAGGAAACTGCGACGTGGCAGGTGCATCTTCGTAATGATCATGGCTCGTCTACTCCCTTTGGGCGGTTTCGGATCCAACCGCATCGGAATCGGACAGTTTGGTACGCATCTGGAACGCCGGGCTCTTCACGATTCCCAGGATGATGGACTGCATCCGGTAGCCGTCGTCTTTCGCCGCGTCGACGACGCCGCGAACCAGCGGCATGTCGATCGGTCCGAGACCCCGTCCCAGCGCGTAGGTCAAAAGTTTCTCGGTGACGGTGCCGACGAAGACCTCGGGTCTCGCGAGCAGGGCGTTCCGCAGTTCCACGGGACCGTCGACGGCGGTCCCGTCCGCCAGGACTCCGGCCGAATCGATCTCCAATCCTTCCCGCGTCTCGTCCTGCCACTGCCCCACCGCGTTGAAGTTCTCGAGCGCGAACCCGACCGGGTCGATCGTGCGATGGCACGAGGCGCACACGGGATTGGCCCGGTGCAGTTCGAGCTGCTCGCGGACGGTGGACGGCCGGCCTTCCGGCGCGCTTTCCTCCAGTTCGGGGACAACGGCCGGCGGGGGCAGCGGCGGCGTGTTCAGCAGGTTCGAGATCACGTATTTGCCGCGGATGATGGGCGAGGTCCGCGTTGCGACCGACGTCAACGACAGGAAGCTGCCGTGGCCCAGCAGGCCGCGGCGATTCGGATCGTCGATGGCGACGCGGCGGAACTGCGATCCATAAACTCCGTCGATTCCGTAGTGCCGGGCCAGCCGCTCGTTCAGGAAACTGTAGTCCGCATCGAGCAGGCTCAAGACGCTCCGGTTCTCGCGAACGATGCTCGTGAAGAAGAGCTCGGTCTCCCTCCGGAAAGCCTGACGCACGTTGTCGTCGAAATCCGGGAACATCAGGAGGTCGGGCGTCACCTTGTCCAGGTTCCGGAGCTGGAGCCACTGCCCGACGAACTCGGTCATCATCGAGTCGGCGCGCGGATCCGCGATCATGCGCGAGACCTCGGCCTCGAGCGTGGCCGGGTCGCCGAGGCGGCCGTCCGCAGCCAGGTCGAGCAACCCGTCGTCAGGAATACTCCGCCAGAGGAAAAACGAGAGCCGCGATGCCAGCTCGATGTCGCTGATCCGATGCGCCGTTCCGGCCGACACGTTGGCGGGATCCTCTTCGGCGCGGAACACGAACTTCGGACTCGACAGGATGCGAACCAGGCCCGCCCGGATCCCGGCTTCGAAATCCCCTCCGCCCTCACGGGCGTCCCGGTAGAACTCGATCGGCGCTTCGAGGTCCGCATCGCCGACGGGCCGACGGAACGCGCGGCGGGCCACCTGTCCGAGGATCTCGGCCGCACACGGGGCTTCTTCGGCTGCGGCGCTGGGCTGGCACGTCAGGAGCCGCTCGCGCATGGGCGTCGGGCTGATACCGGTCACGTTGTACGGCCCTTCGATGTTGCCGGTCCGCAGCCGCGGGATCCCCGACGGGTTGTGCGCTTCCAGGCTGTCCCTCAGGACGGGCTGCCAGACGTTCTGCTCGGTCGACGGGCGATCGATGAAGGTGAACCCGACTTCATGCGGACCGGCTATCACCGCGATCGGCGGCGACGTCATCCGCCGGTCGAGCTCGTCGCGATAGATCGTGATGCTCTCCGAGCTCGCCGCGTGATCTTCGGGCCCGCCGACGGGCGCCGAAAACACCTGCTCCCCGTCGATCGTGACGATGAAGTCGAACGGCTGGTCGTGGCCTTCCGTGCCGACGTACCCTTCCGCAACGGTCCGCAGCAGCCGGCCCGAGAAGATGTATTCGCCATCGGCCGGGAAGATGTGATTGGCGACCAGGCCGCCGCGGGTACCGAGCGGCAGTCCCTCGACGTGTTCGCGCTGGGTCACGACGGTCGGAATCGAATAGGTCGTCGTCCCGGGCTCGGCCTCGGCGTCGCCAATGGCGAGGTCGGACACTCTCAGGGCCGCGGTCAGGTAGCCCTCGAGCAGGAGCGGCGAGATCGAGAGCGCGGTGGCGATATTGTCGAAGCCGAAGTCGCCGCCGTCGCTCGGCAGGATCTGGGCGACGTCGACCTCGACGCCGAGCAGGTCGCGGATCGCGTTGGCATATTCCACCCGGTTCAGACGATGGAGCACGTATCGGCCGGGGTCGTTCGCTTCGGCCGCGGCGGCATCGAGACGATCGACGAGCGCATCGCGGAACGCCGTCAATGTCTCGTCTTCAGGACGGGGCGAACCTTCGGGCGGCATCGCGCCCACACCCAGCTTGCGCACGACCTTCTCCCAGACCTCGGCATCGGCAGCCGGATCTTCGAGGTTCGCCAGATCCAGCGCCAGCGGCGCACCGGCCGGGATCCGTGCCTGCTGGTTGTGGCATGTCACGCAGTAGCGGTTGAGCGTGTCTTCGAACCCGGCGAACTCCGAAGGGGCCTGGGCCCAGGCCACGCCGCCCAGCACCAGGACGGCCGCCAGCATCGTTACCGTGCGATGGACCGTGCGATGGGCCATGCGATGGGCCATG
Organism: uncultured Solibacteraceae bacterium; assembly: GCA_964615925.1. Lineage (GTDB taxonomy): Bacteria > Acidobacteriota > Terriglobia > 20CM-2-55-15 > 20CM-2-55-15 > JAJEDW01. The sequence goes on along the minus strand of CAZTTI010000374.1, from coordinate 1,764 downwards.
CGATGCAAGGTCCCGTTCATTCGTTCCCGGCTCCGGCTTGCTCTTCGCTTTCTTCTTCAGGCACCTCTTCCGGCAACAACTCCATGCCCATCGCTTCGCGCAGGACGTTGCGGATCTCGACCGGCGCTTCACGTGGACCGCCGCGGCCACCGCGGCCTCCTCCTCCCGGCGCGGGAGCAGGCGCCGCTTCGGCCTCACCTTCCGGACGGCGTCCCTCGGCGATGTCGTGGGCCGTCAGCCCGTCGGCATTGGCCAGCGCTGGGTCGGCGCCCGCACCGACCAACGCACGAACGACGTCGGCATTTCGGGCCTGGACGGCCTGGTGCAACGCCGTCGCGCCATCGGCCGATTTCGTATTCGGGTCCGCACCGGCTTCGAGCAACACGCGAATCGCGTCGGCCGGCTCCCGGCTCCCCGGCTCCCGCCACGGCACATCGCCGGAACGGATGTACCCGGGCCCGCCCGTCATTCCCGGAGCACGCCCGCCGCCGATCGCGGCCATCAAGGCCGTCCGACCCTCGTTGGCATTTCCGCGGCCGCGTCCGCCCGCCGGTGCGTCCTCGGATTCCGCTTCTTCCGCGGGCTCGGCCGGAACGACCAGCAACTGGTCCAGATCGTCCACGTATTTCGCAAACGACGCCAGGGCCTCGGCATCCGACGCCGTCGCCGCGCGGAACAACGGTGTGTTGGCGAACCGGTCGCTGTTGGGCATCGACATCGAATGGAACTGGCCGGCGAACCACTTGTGGGGATCCGCGCCCTGTTCGAGCAGCATCTCGATCAGGTCGAGGGACGTCAGCTCGTTCGCGTGGTCGGGCCGGAGACGCGAACCGTCGAACGCGAACTGATCCTTCGTCGACGACCGCATCTCGACGGCGGTATACAGCGAGTCGTCCTGGATGCCGGCGCCGAGATCGATCAGCACCTTGGCCGTGTCGAAGCGATCGTTGTAGATCGCGATCATCGTCGCGGTGGCGCCGTCGCCGTTCGTGATCTCGAGGTCCGCGCCGCCGGCCACGAGCCGGCGGACGACGTCTTCGTCCCCGTTTCGCGCCGCCCACATCAACGCGGTGAACCCGCCGGTTGGATGATCGGCGTTCTGGCGCTCGGTGAGCGTGTTCATACGGGCCCGAATGTCCGGATCTGCGCCCGCCGCAAGAAGGACATCGACGACCTCGCCGTGCCCTTCGGCGGCCGCCCACATCAATGCGGTCTGGTGCTGGAACGCGTCGGCGGCGTTCACGTCCGCGCCTTTCGAGAGCAACAAATCCACGGCGGGCAGGTTTCCCGAACGTGAGGCCGCCATCAGCGGCGTCTCCCCCTCCGGATGTGTGAGGGAGGGATCGGCACCGGCGTCGAGGAGGATCCCGATCATGTTGGCGTCACCGGTGCGGCTGGCCTGCAGCAGCGGCGTCACCCCGTAGTTGTTCGCCCGATCGACATCGGCCCCGGCCCCGGTGAGGACGCGGGCCATCTCGCCGTCGAAGTTGTAGACGGCCCAGACCAGCGGCGTCGAACCGTCACCGGCCGATCGATTCACGTCTTCGCCGGCCGCGATCAACTCGCGGACGCGGGCGATGTCCCCGGCCTTGGCCGCCTGGAGGAGCGGGCTGTCTTCGGCGGCGCGGACGCCGCTTCCGACGGTGACCAGGACCGATAGAAAGAGAAACGACCACAACACGATACGCATGTTCGCGAGCATCTACACTCCCGCCACAAAGTTGAAAGTTGGCGTGCCGGTACTTCCCGTCATGGTATCCCCAT
>CAZTTI010000373.1:0-3162 GCA_964615925.1 uncultured Solibacteraceae bacterium | reverse complement strand
ACCTGCCGTTCCGCGTCGAGCCGGACCAGCAGTTCGAGTTCGCCGGTTTCGAGCAGCGGTGGATCGCACCCAATACCGTCGGTACGCTCGAGAACCCGAGCTATGGGACCCTCGATCTCCGGGGCGAGTACACGTTGCCGGTCTCGAGGGTCGACCTGGAGATGTTCGTCGACGTGTTCAACGTCTTCGACGATCAGGCGGTCATCCGCGAGCAGGATCTCATCGCCGGACAGGGTAGCGCCGCGTTCGGCGAGTCCATTCAGTGGGTTCCGCCCCGCCGCTTCTTCGTCGGTGCACGCGTCAACTTCTGATCCCGGTCAGAGAATCACCGAAGGCCGGCGGCGAAAGCCGCCGGCCCTTCTCGGTTCGTGGAGGGCGGCTCCCTCTCCTCCATCCACCCGCAGGCTACGGGAATGTGAACGGAAAATTCGATCACCCGAATGCCGTAACAACTCGGCAGGCCTACCGAACCATATAACCCAAGCGTTTGCTTGAGGTTGGACCGAATCGAGAGCCATGCGCCCATCGGCAGTGACCTTGCCGTCACCCAGGTTGCTTGGTCGTTCACTCCGCATTGACGTTTCGGCCCCATTCCGGGCCGTGCCCCCAAAATTTCCGGCAGGACCTCGCAACCGGCGCCGCTGTACATCTCGAGAGGAGGTGAACCGAAGCGCGGCGAGCGCACGCATTGGTGATTTTCAATAAACAGGCAGACGTAACGAAGAAAGAGGAGTAACGCTATGAAGCAAAGAAATTTTCGGCTTTTGGGCGCGATCGTGGTGATTCTGCTGATGGCGGCGGGAGCCGTCGCGCAGACCTCGACCACCGGAGCGCTCGAGGGACGGGCGACTGACGCATCGGGTCCGATTCCGGGGGTGACGGTGGAGCTTTCGTCGCCGTCGCTTCAGGGGACCCGCGTGGCAGTGTCCGACTCGAACGGTCAGTTCCGTTTTTCCCTTCTTCCTCCCGGCAACTACACGATGGTGGCTTCGCTGGCCGGGTTCAACACGGTCCGCCAGGCGAACATCAACGTCGGTCTCGGTGGAACGCGGTCGCTCGAAGTGCGCCTGAGCCCTTCGGCGGTGAGCCAGGAGATCACGGTTACGGCGGAGGCGCCGGTAGTCGACGTGACGTCGACCAAGACGGGCGCGAACGTCACGTCCGAGACCATGAAGTCGCTTCCGATCGCGCGTGACTTCTACGCCGTGGCGCAGGTCGCACCGGGGACTTCCTCGGACACCCACGGAACGGCGATCTACGGATCGACGTCGGTCGAGAACGCATACATCATCGACGGCCTGAACACGACGGGAGTCGAGCTCGGGACCGAGGCGAAGACGCTCAACTTCGACTTCATTCAGGAAGTCGAGATCCTCACGGGCGGCCTTCCCGCCGAGTACGGCCGCGTCACCGGCGGTGTGATCAACGCGATCACCAAGTCGGGTGGCAACGAGTTCAGCGGCGGAGTGTTCGGCTACTTCAACGACGGCGGAGACAACGAGACCGCGCCGGACTACCCGGTCTGGGAGCAGAGCATCGAAGAGCAGGGCGAACAGATGGACTTCGGGTTCGACCTCGGCGGATATTTCGTCAAGGATCGGCTGTGGTTCTTCGGCGCCTACAACCGAGTCGGGGAGACCGAGACCGACCGGATCATCCGCACGCTCGTGATCCCGGGCTTCGAGGATCTTCAGGCGGGACAGGAGATCAACTCCGACATCACCTCGGACATCTTCGCCGGCAAGCTCACGTTCCGGATCAACGACAACAACACGCTCGCGTTTTCCCTGTTCGGCGATCCGACCGAGCGCGATGGCGCGCTGTTCGATCCGGCTGGTCCTCCGAGCACGTACGACGGAATCCGGGAGACCGGGGGAACGGACTACGTTCTCCGCTACTCCGGAATCTACGGCGGATCGTGGGTCGTCAACGCCCTCGCCGGCCAGCACCATGAAGAGGACTTCTTCAGCGGCCCGGGCGCGAGCATTCCCTGGCGGATCGACAACACGCTCGAGACGCCCGTCGTCTCCGGTGGGTTCGGTTTCTTCGCGAACCAGGAGTTCGACCGCGACACGGTGAAGCTCGACGTCTCGAAGTTCGTCGGGAACCACGACATCAAGGTCGGGGTCGACGCGGAGTTCCTGTCCGCGGTGAACGCGAACTGGAATGGCGGGGCCGGTCAGCGCATCTACAAACTGACCTCCGGCGACACGGTCTACTATCGGCATCGCTATTACATCAACCCCGCGACGTTCGTCCGCGAGGATCCCTCCACCTGGCAGATCGAAGCTCCGCTTCTGACGCGGCCGGAGACGGACAACACGTCGTTCTACATTCAGGACAGCTGGCGCGTTCTTCCGAGCTTCACGCTCAACGCCGGCATCCGCATGGAGCGCCAGGAGATCAAGGGCGCGAATCTGGACACGCAGATCGACATCGACGACGCCTGGTCGCCGCGGATCGGCGCGATCTGGGACGTTCTCAATAACGGACGCTCGAAGCTGTATGCGAATTACGGGCGGTTCTTCGAGTCCGTCCCGATGGACATCAACATTCGCGCGTTCGGCGGTGAGATCACGGTCTTCTCCCACAACTTCTCCCCCGATCCGGCGAACTTCCTTCCCGATCCGAACGCGCCGGCCAGCCGGCCGCTCGGCGGAGCGACCACTCCGGTCGATCCTGACATCAAGGGACAGTACATCGACGAGTTCCTGATCGGGTACGAGCAGGAAGTGGCGAACAACCTCTCCGTCGGCGTGAAGGCCACGTATCGCGACCTCGGCCGCGTCATCGAGGACTTCCTCGTCGTTGGAACGGGTAACTACGCCATTGCCAATCCCGGTTCCGGTCTCGGCGAGAGGATCACGTTCTACGACTATTACGTCGATTACGATCCAGTCACCAGAACCGCTCCGTCTCCAGATGCCCAGCGCGAGTACATGGGCGTCGAGCTCAGCGCGCGCAAGCGGTTCTCGAACAACACGCAGTTCTTCGCGAGCTACCTCTGGTCCCAGCTCGAAGGAAACTACGACGGTCTCTATCAGGCGTCGACCGGACAGCTCGATCCCAACATCAACTCGGCCTTCGACTACGCCGACTTCCTGGTCAACGCGGAAGGCGATCTCTCCGGAAACCGCGAGCACCAGTTCAAGTTCTATGGCA
>CAZTTI010000372.1:0-4984 GCA_964615925.1 uncultured Solibacteraceae bacterium | reverse complement strand
GCAGGTCGCCCCACGTGTCGCCGCCGGGCTGTCCGGCGAGCGCGATGGTCTCGAACCTCCAGAGTTGCTCGCCGGTTTCGGCGTCGTACGCGCTCAGGAAACACTTCCGGTCGCCGTAGCTGCCGCATCCGCCGAGTCCCTGGATCACCTTGCCGTCGGCGACGATGGGGCCGCTCGAGTTGCTGTATCCCTCGCCGATCTCGGTTTCCCATTGCTTCTCGCCGTTGACGGCGCTGACGGCGACCACCATGTTGCCGGCCGCGAAATAGAGCTTGTCGTTGTGGATCGCGATGCCACGACGGGCGATGTTCATCCCGAGATTGTTCTGCCAGATGATGGTCCCGGTGTCGCCTTCGATGGCCTGGAGGACGCCCGAACTATTGGCCAGGTAGATCACGCCGTTGTAGGCGATGGGCGCCGGCTGGTTGGTCCCGACCTCGACCATCTCGTGCACGTAGACCAGCTCGAGATCCCCGACGTTGGCCGGTGTGATCTCGTCCAGCGGGCTGTAGCTGGTTGCGGCAAAGTCGCGGCGAATCATGGGCCAATCCCCGGGAGCCGGATTGCGGAGCCGTTCCGCGGTCAGCGGCTGGAAGTTCTCCACCGTCCCGGCGACGGCCATCCCTTCCGGTTCCATGTTCCCGCCTCCGAACTGTGCCCGGGCACCTGCCGGAACGAGCAGGACGACGAGAGACAGTGTCGATAGACAACGCTTGGTGAACACGAGCATGCTTCCTCCCAGTCGACCCTTTAGGGGAGCAGCCAACCCTGCAGGTGGCCGTCTTCGCTTTCCGCCGTTCCTTCGCTGTTCAACTGAATGTAGAACCGTCCGTCGCCGAGGGCCTCGACCTGATCCGCGTTGAGGTTCACCGTTCCGGTGATGGTCCCCCGGGTTCCGTTGTCCTCGCGCGTCACCGTGAGGTCGGCGACGCGTTCGCCGGCCATGACGGCCGTCATCTTTCCGAGGTACAGCCTCGCGTCGGTCGCCGGGGAGGCCAGGCGGGAGAAGGCTGCGGCGATATGGAGCCGGTTGCCCTCGACCGTGACCACTCCGGAGCCTTCACCCCGGACCGCATCGGCGCGCAGCCCGAGCGCGGGAGACGGAGCCAGCCGGACGCTGAAGTGCCGCTCGGATTGAAGCGGCGATGCCCCCGTGGGCATCGCGGGGAGGACGAGGCCCAACGCCACGAGCGCCAGTGCCGCCTTCCACCAGGACGTCAACGTTTTCATGTCGATGAACTCCTTCGGAAGGACGAGATCGGGCGCGACCTCCGGCCTCCGGGTCGGTGAATCGTATGATGGTGATTCTCGGAGAGCAGCATACGAAAGCCCATCCGGAGAAGCAACGAAAGTCTTGTGGTGGTATCGGTCTTTGCCAGGGGGCACCGAAGTGAGGCCAGGGGACACCCAGGGAGGGAGGAATAGCGCCGGGCCGCGCCGGGAGGCGCGGCCCGCACGAGGACGTTGCGGCGCGGGCTAGTTCCGCAACGTGAAATCGGCGCGGCGGTTCAACAGCCAGCACTCCTCGTTCATTTCCCGGCATACCGGCCGTTCTTCACCGAAGCTCACGACGTTGATCCGGTTTGCGGAAATGCCCCGTTCGATGAGGAATTGGCGGATCGTGTTCGCGCGCCGGTCGGCCAGCCCGATGTTGTATTCCGCCGTCCCGCGTTCGTCGGCATGACCGCCGATGGTGAAGTGGATATCCGGGCTGTCGAGCAGGAACTCGGCGTTGCGTTGAAGCCGCATGGCCTGGTCGGGCCGGATCTCCGATTGGTCGTAGTCGAAGTAGACCGGCACGACGTTGCTCTCGAACAGGTCCGTGATCGTCGCTTCCGGTGCGCGCGGCAGCGGCGGGGCCGCCGCGGGCGCACTGGGCGCGGTCACCGTGACCCGGACCGTTTCGGTTGCCGAGCCCCCGGGTCCGGCGGCCACGGCCGAATAGGTGACCGAAGACGCCGGCGAGACCGAGCGGCTGCCCGATGTCGCGACCTCGCCCACTTCGGGCTCGATCCGAACCGAATTCGCGTTCGACGATTGCCAGGTCAACGTCACCGATTGTCCCGGGCTGATGGCCGTCGGGTTCGCCGTGAACGTCAGGATCGGGGCCGGAGGCGGCGGCGCCGGCGCCGGCGGAGCCGGTGGCGCGGCCACGGTCGGGCCCGCGGTCGGGCGATTGCTGCAGGCCATGGCGGCCACGCCGGCCAGGGCCAACAACGCGGCGAAACGGACGCTCCGGAAAGCGGTGGATCGGCCATTCCGGCCGCGGAAAGATTGGGGTGACATCGTGTTCAATGCTTGGTCCTCTCTGAGTGGGCCAGTGCGACATTCGCGCTCCGGCCTTCGGGAAACGTCTCTCGCCATTTTCGGCTTCGGTTCGAATCCATACCCGTCCGAGTATCCCACATCGGGGCCCGGACATCACGAGATTGACGTGCCCCATTCGCGGAAGTGAGCGACGAAATCCGGGGGGAACCGGAAGATGCGTGGAAAACGAGGCGGAGAACGGCGGGCGCCGGTCAACAACTACGAAAAATGATGGATCGGTGAAGACGCCTGGTCATCCTTTACCCGCTTTCTCCGGGCCATTCTACAGTAAGCGGCTTCACAGGTTGCGGGCCGCGAATATTCGCACGTTCTTGAGCCCGTTTGACCCCGTCCCAGACGTCTTATAGAATCCCGCGATCTTACCCGGCCACTCTGAACTGCCCGGACCGGTCCGGCGAAGCGAAGGGGCGCGATGTCGAAGACGGCGGACAACTCCGATCAGGTGTATCTCGATCGCTACTGGCACTCGAACCTGCGGATCATGTTGGCGCTCCTCCTCCTCTGGTCGCTCGCCGGCGTGGTGGCCGGCGTTCTCGCCGCGGATTGGCTCAACCGGTTCATGCTGCCCGGGACCGGAATCCCGCTCGGGTTCTGGTTCGCCCAGCAGGGAAGCATCATCGCCTTCGTCTTCCTGATCCTGGCGTATTGCATCCTCATGAACCGTCTGGACCGCAGGCATCACCTCGAAATGGAGCAAGCGAAAGGCAACGGAGGCCGCCCATGAGCGTTCAGGGCTGGACGTACCTGCTGGTCGGCATCACGTTCGCCCTGTACCTCACGATCGCATGGCTCAGCCGCGTCCGCGACACGAAGGGGTTCTACGTGGCGGGGCAGGGCGTGCCGGCCGCGGCGAACGGGATGGCGACGGCCGCGGACTGGATGTCGGCCGCGTCCTACATTTCCATGGCCGGTCTGATCTCGACGATGGGATATGCCGGCGGCGTTTACCTCATGGGGTGGACCGGGGGCTTCGTCCTCCTGGCGCTGCTGATCGCCCCGTATCTCCGGAAGTTCGGCCATTACACCGTTCCCGATTTCGTCGGCGACCGTTACGAGTCGAACGCGGCGCGCCTGGTCGCGGTGGTGTGCGCCATCTTCGTCAGTTTCACTTACGTCGCCGGGCAGATGCGGGGCGTCGGCGTCGTCTTCAGCCGCTTCCTCGGGGTCGACATCACGGTGGGCGTCGTCATCGGGATGGCCATCGTTTTCGTCTACGCGACGCTCGGCGGGATGAAGGGCATCACGTGGACGCAGGTCGCCCAGTATTGGGTCCTCATCACCGCGTTCCTGATCCCGACCATTGCCATCAGCTTCCGGTTGACGGGCCACGTGCTCCCGCAACTTGGCCTCGGCGGCCAGTTGGTGGAAGCCGGATCAGGATCCGGCGTGTTCCTGTTGGAGCGCCTGAACCAGATCCACGCCGACCTCGGCTTCACGTCGTACACCGACACGTTCGTGGGCGCCTGGGACAAAGTCAACGTGTTCCTCGTTGCGCTGGCCCTGATGGTCGGCACGGCCGGACTGCCCCACGTGATCGTGCGCTTCTACACGGTGCGTTCGGTTCGGGGGGCCCGGTGGAGCGCCTTCTTTGCGCTGGCCTTCATCTCGTTGCTTTATCTCTCGGCACCGGCAACCGCGGCGTTCGCCCGGTATTTCATGATCGAGAGCCTGAACGGCCGGACCGAAGCGGAGTTGCCGTCCTGGTTTGTCAACTGGGAGCCGACGGGGCTGGTCCTGTGGCTCGACGACGGCGACGGCACCGTGCGGTATTCGGCCGGCGACGACAACGAAATCTTCAGAAACGGCTCGCTCTCGGCCGCCGCGCTCGGCGACTTGCGGCAGTCCCACGAGCGGTGGATTTCGAGCGGCGGCACGGCCGGCGAGGACGCCCGTATCGCGCTGGGCGACGCGGGACTGTCGGGCCCGGACCGGGACATCATCGTCCTGGCGATGCCGGAAATGGCGGAGCTTGCCAACTGGATCATCGCGTTGGTCGCCGCCGGAGGTCTGGCCGCGGCCCTGTCGACGGCGAGCGGGTTGCTGCTGGTGATTTCTTCCAGCGTGGCGCACGACCTCTATTTCCGGATCCTCCGGCCCGAGGCCTCCGAAGAACGCCGCCTCTGGGTGGGCCGGGCCGTCATCGGCTTCGCCGTCGTCATCGCCGGCCTCTTCGGGATCTATCCGCCGGGCTTCGTCAGCCAGGTCGTCGCGTTCGCGTTCGGCCTGGCGGCCGCCAGCTTCTTTCCGGCCATTGTCCTGGGAATTTTCAGCAAACGCGTGGGTACCGTCCCCGCGATCGCGGGCATGGTGGCCGGCATCGGGTTCACCGCGTTTTACATCATCGCGACGGTCTTTTTCGAAATGCCGCGATGGACGTTCGGCGTTCTCGACACCGGCATCGACCCGCAGGGTATCGGGACGTTGGGGATGGTTCTCAACTTTGCCGTCACGCTGGGTCTTGCGCCGTTTTTCGACCCACCCTCGGAAGCCACGCGGCGATTGATCGACGGCATTCGCGAACCGGAGTCGCCGGGACCTGCGGTCCAGATCGAGGCGAGCGCGTCGCATTAAAGCGTATCGATAGGCGTTGTCCCTCACAACAAGCCACGCCGACACCGCGACGACACTTGTGGAGTCGCCAATGGTCCAACCGCAG
>CAZTTI010000371.1:0-8666 GCA_964615925.1 uncultured Solibacteraceae bacterium | reverse complement strand
CGTCGTCCAGGGAACGCGGCGGTCGTCGCTTGCCGCGCCGGACACAGTTCAATATTCCGTCTCGGACAACGGAACACTCGTGCACATTCCTGGAACGGGTGCGGTCAGCACGACGGACCAGCGCTTACTGGTCTGGGTGTCTTCGGACGGGAGCGAAAGTCCGATCCCGGTCCCGCTGAACGACTATCGCGTGGTCCGGATCTCGCCGGATGGGACCCGAGTCGCGTTGACCGTTGGCGGCCCCGGGGATCTCTGGGTCTACGACCTCGAGACGGGAACCGGTCCTCGAGGTTGGGCGGCGAGGTCCGAACTCCGCCGACGAATAGAAGGTCGACGGCCTGTTTGACCGTGAACGCCGTTCCCCCATGGAAAAACGGTCCGACATTCGGCAGGTTGAACAACTGCGGCGTCGCCGTTGGCACCCGCCATGATCTCGCGCAAACGGACGCCGTGGTTCTGCGGGTGAGCGCCAACCGAAGAAAAGAACACGATCCCGAGGATCCCGCGGCCGAAGCGCCATTTCATTGAACCCGAGGGTATCCGAATCCGGGCGCGAGGACCATTTCATGATCGGCGCGAAGCCGTTGGCGGGGGAGCGGCCGATGGAAAGAATCGGTTAGAATCGTGCCATCCGGAGGACCATCGTTGTGACGAACCGATCGAGTTTGGCCGTCGTTGCCGCCCTGCTTCTGGCTCCCCTGCCAGCCCTCGCGCAATCCGAATCCCCCATGACGCTGGGAGACAACTGGCCGCGTTATGCCGGCGACCTCGCCGGAACTCGGTACTCACCGCTCGACGAGATCACCCCCGAAAACGTCCGCGATCTGGAGACAGCGTGGACGTATGGCCCGGAAGGCGGGGGTGGGGGCGGGCGCGGTGGGCGTGGCGCAACGGCCGATCCCGACGGACCGGTCCGGTTTGGCGCGGCGACGCCCATCGTCGTCGACGGGGTGATGTACGCGCCCGGAGGATCGAACGTCGTCGCCCTCAATGCGGCGACGGGAGAAGAACTCTGGCGCACGGCAATCGAGGACGGCAATCCTTCCCCGCGCGGGGTCGCCTACTGGCCCGGCAATGGGGACACGGACGGCCGCATCGTCTTCATGGCGGGCGAACGCATCATCGCGCTGGACGCCGCCACGGGCGAATTCGCTTCCGAGTTCGGCGGCGACGGCATCGTCGAACTGGCAGTCTCCTATAACGGCGTGCCGACCATCATCGGCAAAATCGTCGTGATCGGAGCCTACAACGCCGAGCTGTCTCAGGGAGGGCCGGATGGCGACACGCGCGCGTTCGACGCCGTCTCCGGCGATTTTCTCTGGAGCTTCGAAACCATCGTCCAGCCGGGCGATCCCAACTTCGAAGGCGCCTGGATCGACGACGGATGGGACGGTGAGCGGTCGGGGGCCAACCACTGGGGCTGGCACATGACGGCCGACGAGGAGCGCGGCATCGTTTACATGGCGCTGGGTTCCCCGGCCGGCAACTACTGGGGCGGCGACCGCCCCGGCACCAACCTCTACGGGAACTCGGTCGTCGCCGTCGAAGCCGCGACGGGAAACTACCTCTGGCACTTTCAGACCGTCCATCACGACCTGTGGGACTCGGACCAGCCGACCTCGCCCACGTTGATCGACATCGAACGGAACGGAGAGACGATTCCGGCGCTGGCGCTAATCGGGAAGACCAGCTACATGTTCATCCTCAACCGCGTGACGGGCGAACCGATCTTCGATGTGGAAGAGCGGCCCGTTCCTCCGGGCAACGCGCCGGGCGAATGGTACTCGCCGACACAACCCTTCCCTGTCGCGCCACCGCCGCTGGCGCGCGTCTCGTTCAGCCGCGAAGATCTCGTTACCGCCGAGGACACCACGCCTGAACATGCCCAGGCGTGCCTCGATCTCTGGGAACGCGCCGGCGGTTTCCGGAACGAAGGTCCGTTCACCGGCTGGAATTACCAGGACCTGGACGAACCGCCCCAGTCGAACATCCAGTTTCCGGGAAACGGGGGGACGAACTGGGGGGGACCGGCGGCGGATCCGGAGCTTGGATACGTGATCGCCTTTACCCAGGACGCCGGCTTCACCGGCTGGATCGAAGAGAAACGCGAAGGCGGGAACTACGGGAGCGGAAACGGATCGCCCCAACCCTATGATCGCGGCAGCATCACCGGACCCGGGCCGTATTCGGGTTTCGCGCAGATGGGGATGCCGTGCCAGCAGCCACCCTGGGGAAGACTGACGGCCGTCGATGCGTCGACGGGTACGTTCGCGTGGCAGGTGGTGCTGGGCGTGAGCGACGATCTCCCCGAAGGCAAGCAGAACACCGGGCGGGGCGGTTCGGCGGGACCCATCACGACCGCGGGCGGACTGATCTTCATCGGGGCCACCAGCGATTCGCGTTTCCGCGCGGTCGATACGCGGACGGGTGAAGAGTTGTGGGTCGCCCGGATGCCGGCGACGGCCGGGGCCAACCCCATGACGTATCGGGGATCCGATGGCCGCCAGTATGTCGCGATCACGGCCGGCGGCCAGATCCACGCGTTTGCGCTGCCGGATTAGACGCCCTCAGCGGATCAGGAACCGGGAACGGCAATCAGAACCGTCGCTTGAATACCGACGAGCCAGGGGTTCCCGTCGCATGGCTTTATCGAATCAGGGAACCAATGACGGCGATGAGGACCGCCACCTGAATGCCGACCAACCACGACATCTTCCGGTCCAGTTCGTCGCGGAAACGATCGACCTTCTGATCCAGGGCGTCGATTCGAGAACCAAGGCCGTCCATGCGGCCTCCATGGTCCTTTCGCAAATCGTCGATGCGCGAGCCAAGCTCGTCTCGAAATCGATCGACCTTGCCGTCGAGCGCGAGGACATGCGCGTCGACGCGGCCAATCGACGCCCGCAGGTCCTCGAATCCTCGCGAGTGTTCTTCCACCTTGCCTTCCAGGTAGGCGACGCGTTCTTCCAGAGAGGGCGGCACCAAGCGATACCTCCGACATTATAGTGGACGAAGGGTCTTTCGCGAATCCCGTAGCTGCACGTCCGATTCCGAATCGCGAGGCTTGTGTCTTGGATTCAGGCACGGATGAATTGCCGAGGAAACGACGACTGGAAGTCGCTCAATCGCGGGCAAACGGGACTTCGCACCATCGCCTTTCCGGAGACCTTTCATCTTTTCCGGGTTCTTCGATTGACGTCAATCCCCGGCCATAGTCCAATTCGATAGAGTTCCCCAAGTCGCTCGAAGGAGACACCGATGCGCGATCACATCGCCTTTCTCTACGGCGCCAACCTCGACTTCACCCGCATGCTCGTCGGCTCGGCGTCGACGAGGCCATGACGGACTGACGCAATACCGGATACCAGGGGCTATAGCTCGAAATCGGTACGCTGGATCAGGCAGGAACCGGCAGGTCGGCGTAGGATTCGGTTCGATACGAGGAACCCCGGAGTGGACAAAGCCTCGAACACGGACAAGTCGCGGCTGTCGGACGCCATCGTCCGATCGCTCGACGATACGGTGACCACCGGTGAGCTGGCCCGCCAGACATACACGAGCCGGACCCGGTTTCACCGCATGTTCCGTGCGCTGGTAGACGAAACGCCGACGGCCATGCGGCGGCGTCTGCTGCTGGAACGCGCCGCCTTTCACCTGGCGCATTCGGAGACATCCGTCACAGACATCGCACTGGATGCCAGTTATGGATCGCCGGAAGCCTTCAGCCGCGCTTTCCGGAAGGCCTTCGGAGTATCGCCCAGTCTGTACCGCCGAATGCAGGTGAAGCACACGCGGCTGCCGTCGTCCAACGGCATCCACTTCCATGCTCCGGGTTCCGGTTCAAAAGGAGAATTCGAAATGGATCTGTTCGATCGTTTTGCCGGGAACGATTCCTGGCACACGCGCAAACTGCTCGAAGCCGCCTCCCGGCTGACGGACGAGGAACTCGACCAACCCCTGAAGACCGCCACGGAGATTCTGCCCTGGCGGGAGAAGACCGACACGCTTCGCAATCTTTTCGAGAACATCGTCTACACGAAGGAAGTCTGGGCCGCCGCCCTCGTCGATCGTCACCCCGTACCTGGCCCCACTCCGAAGGCCGAACGGTCGCCCGAGACCATGCTGGTGCGATCGGAGAAAGCCGACCAGGACCTCCACAAGGTTTTCGGAGAAGTCGGAGCGCGGGGGAGCTGGGACGATACGTTCGTCGACGCTCTCTGCGAGCCGGCGGAAACGTTCACGTTCGGCGGCGTTTTCGCGCACATCATGACGTTCAACGCCCACCGGCGCCTGTTGGCGCTGGATGCTCTCCGACGCCTCGGCGTCGACATCCAGGGCTTCGGCGACCCGATGGAATACGAACAGAGCGTCGCGCCGTGGAAGAACTTGGAGGAGGAAAAGGCCGAAGCGAAGTAGTTTCGGCCATCACTGGAAAAGCGGCACGTCCCTCCCGTCCATGAAATCGAGCAGGACAGCGACCGCCGAGTGGGCGAACTGCTCGTAACCGTGGTCGGTCGGCCAGCCGATATGGGGCGTCAGGACGACGTTGGGGAGCCGTGTCAACGGATGGCCCGCCGGGAGCGGCTCCTCGTCGAAGACGTCCAGTCCCGCACCGGCGATTCGCCCGTCTTCGAGCGCGGACACCAGTGCCGATTCATTCACAATCGGACCCCGCGCCGTATTGATCAGGCAGGCCGTCGGCTTCATCAAACCGAGGCGTCGCTGGTCGATCAGGTTCCGGGTTTCCGGCTTCAGCGACACATGGATCGAAACGACATCGGCCGTCCGACACACGTCGTCCAGCTCCATGAACGCCGCACCGCTTTTTCGGGCCACGTCTTCGGTCAGCGTCGGGCTCCAGGCGACGACCCGCATCCTGAACGCACCGGCCAAGCCGGCCACGTGCCGTCCCAGACGCCCGAGGCCAACGATGCCCATCGTCTTTCCATACAGGATGGGCGTCATGGGCGTCGGCCAATCCCCACTCTTGACGGCGTGATCGACTTCGGGAATCCGTCGCATGACGGCCAGCGCCAAGCCCACCGTCAGTTCCGCCGTCCCGATGGAAACGCCTCCCGAGGCTTTCGCAACGACGATGCCCAGGTCCCGCGCCGCGTCGAAGTCGACGTGGTGGGCATGGTTCCCGGTCTGCGCAATGATCTGGAGATCCGGAAGCTGTTCGAGCAGCGCGCGCGTGAACCGTGTGCGTTCCCGGTTCGCGATCAACGCGTCGAAGCCCGCGAGCGCCGACGGGTCCCCGAACCCCTCCCTGAAGATTCGAACCTCCGCGCGCCGCCGCAGCCGGGCCACCGCTTCGGTCCGGTCGAACGCGTCGTGAATGTCGTCGAGGACCGCCACTCGCATAGTCAGAACCAGAGGCCGCACATGACGGCGGCCACGACCGACATGCCGAGACCCCACGCCAGCAACCTGTTGAAGAGCGACCTTGTGTCGGTTCCTTCGGGGGCAGCCGCCAGGAACAGCGCCCCCACCGTCGAGAGCGACGACAGATCCACCAGGCTCGCTCCCACGTTCATGGACCAGGCAATGGGCAGCGGGTCGACGACGCCGACGCTCGCGCTCAATCCCGGCACCATGGGAAGAAATGCCGGAAGGACGACGCCGGACGTGCTGCTGTAGACCGATATCACACCCGCCCCGAACGCCACGATGGGTGCGAGCGTGCCGGGAGATGCCACGCGGGCCATGCCACTGGTGAACAGCTCCATCCCTTGGGTCGCCTCCAGGATCGAGACCAGGACGGAGACGCCCGTCACCATCAGGATGACGCCCCAGGGCACTTTCTGAATGGCCTCGCGCTGGTCTACTGTACGGAGAAGAATCAGGATCGCCGAGATCAAGAACCCCGTCATGCCGACGTGCATGTCGAATCCCGCCACACCCACGATGAATACGACGATTCCGGCCACCGTCAGCCAGTGGCGTCCCTCCATCGGTCCGGCGTCGGAGGCGACCGCGACGGCGTGAGCTTTCTTCCCGAACAGGCGCAGTCCGCCGAACAAAGCGAAACCCGCAAACGCTACGACGGCATGCGCAACGGCGTTGTAGGCATAAGTGTGCCACTCCACGCCGCCCAGCCCGATCTGTTCCATCACACCATTCGCGACGATTCCCGTCGGGGCGAATGGCGAAAGCGTTCCCGCCAGGGTCCCGTTCCCCACCATGATGGCCATCAGAAAAGGAGAGATCCCCGCGCGGCCCGCCACGGCCATCGCCGGCGGCGCGAGCAGGGCGCTGGCCGGGGTACCACCCGGACCGATCGTCGCGATCCCGAGGCCCAGGCCGAAGAACATGAAGGGCAGCAGGCCCACCTTCCCCCGGCAGACTCCGACGGCGCGCCCCGTAATCCGCGCCAACGTTCCGTTCGACTGGGCGATGCTGAAAAGGAGCGTGACGCCGATCAGCGTAACCAGCAGCGCGGTCGGGAAACCGTCGATCACCTCGCCCACCGACATCCCGCCCAGATAGACGCCGATGATCCAGGCCATGGCTATCGCGACGATGCCCACGTTGATGGCGGTCGTGAAGCTGAGTGCGACGGCGATGACAAGCGCCGCGATAGCGATCCAGGCCAGGCTCATGGTGGAGATTCAGATCACCCGGCGTATTCCAGGACGTGGAGGCCGCCGTTCCAGTCGGTCACATACAGGATGCCGTTCGGACGGACGTGAATGTCGCAGGACTTGGCGGCGTGCGCGACGTTGGACCGCGGGTCGACCATGCGCTGGGGCAGGGGCGGCACCCAGGAAGCGACCTCGCGGGGCGAAAACGCATCGGAGATATCGAACACACGAACGCCGGCGTTGTTGTACGTCGCGAAGATCCGATCCTCGCTCGAGTAGCTGCCGGGCCGGTTCTCGTGCAGGTTGTGGGGGCCGAACGTTCCCAGGCCGCAGTAATCCCGGTCGTTGGGAGTGGGTAACGTCGCGATCGGCACGGGATTCTCCCCGACCCGCACGTCGACGACGAAGGTATAAAAGATGCCCTTCTCGCACCGCTCGGCGTTGGCCTCGTCGGCCACGACGACCAGGTCGCGCCCGGGAAGCGGCAGCGCCGTGTGTGTGCCTCCCGGAAACGGTGGCGACCAGTTCAGGTGAGCCAGCAGGACCGGATTCGATCGGTCGCGGATGTCGTGGATCGTCAGTCCGCCGTCGCGCCAGGCCGAATATCCGCGGTCTCCGGCGGTGATCATATGGTGGAGCGCGATGCGCCGACCCGGTTCCGCGGTGGATTCCTCACCTGTCGCCCGATTCATCCCCGGGAGCCACCACCGGGAGACGATCACGGGTCGCGTGATGTCGTCGAGATCCACGATCGCCAGGATGTTGTCCGTAAATCCGTCGAAATGCGCGGACACGTACGCGTAACGCCCGCCGACCCACCAGAGCCGGTTGATCCCGAGACCGGGCATTTCCAGGAACGCGATCTCCTGCATGTCGTCGGGTTGGGAAATGTCGTGGATGCTCAGTCCGGAACGGAATTGTTCCTCGCCCGTAACGCTGTCGGCCAGCGTATTCTCGAAGTAACCGCGAAGGTCGTCGTAGGACTGCATCGCCACGATGTTCGCGCCGTTGGCCACGAGCAGGAGATCCTCGGCGGCCTGAAGATGGTGGGTGCGCGTCTGGCCCCCGGCGCTCCAGAATCCCACTGGCGTGGGATCCGACGGGTCGCGGACGTCCATGATGGACACGCCGCCGGAGAACATGTGGCCGACGTAGAGGTGATCCCGATTGAACATCACCTGGACACTGTCGGGGCGTCCGCCAATATCGCTCCGGGCGAGGTGACGGATACCGCGGCCGATGCCTTCGGGAGGAACGGCCGTGGGCGCGGATGACGGAGCCGGGGCGTCCGGGCGGCAGGACGCGAGGCCGAGTCCGAGCATTCCGATGAACCATTCTCTGCGGTTCGGAGACATGATCGATGCTTATATCTTCGACTTCACCGGATGTCCATTCGAATGCCCCACCGTTTTTTGTTTCGTTTCGACCGCGTTCCCCATATAAACCGCAAGAATAGTCATCGCGAGGACGAAACCGATGAAGACCCCGTGGATCGGTGTGGCGCTCGGGATGGTGATCGCGGCACCTGGCCTCGGTCAGTCATGGACCGAATATGTGAGCCGCGAGGACCGCTTCAGCGTCAATTTTCCCGGCGAGCCCGAAGTCGATTCGATCACGTGGGATTCCGAGTACCGGGCCGTATTCCCGGGCCGCGTGTACACGGTCACCGACGGCGCGCGTCGCTATTCAGTGACCGTCATCGACTACACCGAGTCGGAGCGGATCCACGCCGAGCGGACCAACAGGACGCAGGCCGACAGCCTCCCGAACTACTGGCAGATCGACGTCATGGCGTCGATCGCCTACGCGGCCACGCAGTTCCGCGAACGGGCCGCCGAAGTCACCTACGATGCGTGGCACTACATCGACCTGATCGCCGGACATCAGTTGCAACTGACCAACACGGACGGCACGCGGTCGTTCGTCGGGATGTACCTCCACGAGAGCCGTCTGTACATCATCGAGGCGCGCGTCCCCGCGAACGCGCCGCCTCCGGGCCTCTTCCAGCAGTCGCTGGTGCTCCTGGACGAGGCGGGAAACCACGTCCGGTACAACTACATCTATACGAACATGCTGCCGCCT
>CAZTTI010000370.1:0-8951 GCA_964615925.1 uncultured Solibacteraceae bacterium | reverse complement strand
CTGCTCGGGCAAGAGGCTCGCGAACATGAAAAGTGGCCACGTGAAGTTCCGCCCGTTGGTCCGGCGAAGCTTCGTGAGCCACATCGCGAGCGAACCGATACGCCACGCCGACGGTCCCCACCAGCTGTATTGGCCGGGCCGGAGGTTGTTCTTCCAGCACTTCATGATGAGCTGCCATTGGAGCGGGGTGAGCTTCTGGGTTTCGGTCACGCCTTTTTCCTTCTCCATGCGCGTGTCGTGGAGGGGCGTGAATACTGAAGGCACGAGGAACGCGAACAGGTTCCGGCGTTCCATTTCGTAAATCAGGTCGAGCGTGGCCCGGACGTCGTCGTCGGTCTCGCCGGGGTTCCCCACGATGAGCGTCATCATCGGGTACCAGCTGTGGGCGTTCATGATCCGGAGGCCCTGAATCACGATACTGGGCCACTCCTCGATCGGGAACGGGACGCCCTTGCCGGGCATGATCTTCTTCGCCAGCCGGACCGATCCGGTTTCCAGACCGATCAACGGCACCAGTGCCTTCTTCTTCGGGTGTTTGCTCACCGTCGGCAGGTGGATGGGGCTCTTGTCCAGGATCGCGTCGGAGAGTTGCTCGATCATGATCGGGTCGACCACGGCCGGGGCGATGGTCGAATGCGACAGGCCGAACTGCTCGACGCCGGGGACGCTCGAAGCCTCGGTGTAGAGATCGACGAGGGCCTCGCGGTTGGGGAAGAAGAAAGGCGTATTCGTCCTCACCTGTCCCCAGATGAACATGTCTTCGGTCGCCAGGGAGATCTGCTTGTTGCCCTTGCTGACGTTCACGCGGACCGCGTCGAGGATCTTGTCCTTCGGCAGGTCGATCTGCGGGTTGAGGTCCGGCACGCAGAAGTTGCACCGGCGCCCGCAACCCGTTGTCATTTCGACGACGCCGAAGCTCGTGCGCCGGGTCGGGAACAGGATCGCGTCGCGGTCCCGGGGGTGGTTTACCGTGATCTCCCGCTCGATCGGTTCCCCGGCGATGGCCTTGTGGAAGAGGGCCATCGTGTCGGCCGATTCGGCACGGCCGTCGACCACGCAATCGACGCTCAACTCCTCGTACGTGTTCGTCTGCGAGATCTGCCATCCGCCGGATCCGCCGACGATGACCTTGAACTGTTCCCGATACGGCGATTCCTTGATCTTGGCGAACATCTGCCGGGAGTAGAACGAGTTGATGGGCATCTTGGACGATCCGAAGATCGAGGTGTAGACGCCGGCGGCAAACGTGACGCCCAGGGGGTTGTGGGTCGAGATGGCGATGACGCGCGTGCGGGATCCGACGAACTTCTCGAGGTCGTCCGGGTAACAGACCGCGATGTCGTCGGCATCGAATTCCACCTTGAGCGCGGTCTCGAGGACGCCGACCCCGGCCGGCATGTACCGCGCCGAGCCGTCCACCTCGTACTCCACGTTGCGCCAGGCCGGGTATTTCTTGTTGAGCACCCATTCCATCCAGATCGGCAGCGAGGCCATGGCCATCTGTATGAAGTACCCGGCATGGTCGATCGACTCGGTCAGCGGGGCCGTCAGGACGATGCGCTTCCCGCCTCCAGCGGGCTCCGGCGCGCTCCGGTCCCAACCGGCGTTCTCGATCTCGGCTCCTTCGCGGGAGGCGCCGTTTCCGTTGGCCCAGTTCATCGGTTTCGAGTTCTCTCCTTGTTCGCTGGTCCGGAAGCCGGCATCCGGCTCCGCGCGACCGATTTGCCGCTTCCAAGGTTATCTATTTTCTACGATTTGCGACGATGCGCAAGCGCTGAGCAACAAATTTGTTGAGGGCTCCTGACGGGCAGGATGCCGAACGGCGCCCTGCGGGGAAAGGAAAGGGCCCGGCGGAGGAGAAAGCTGGTCGACCGCCGGGCCCACCACCCGGCCCAATCGGAAAGATGAAGCCGGGGTCGCGTGGTTACTCATAAAAGACGCAAAGCAGCGGAAATACCACACACCCGGTGGAGAAAAAGTTGGAAAAAAATTCTGGGGGAGGGCTCCCTCAGACGATCAAGTCCCAGTTCCGGGCCAGGTGGGCGGCGGTTCGCCAGGCGAGGGCCTGGGCGGTGAGCGTCGGGTTCCGCGCCCCGCTGGTCCCCATCACCGAGGCTCCGAGGACTCCCAGATTCGGGACTTCGTGGCAGAATCCGAAGCGGTCGACGACGTTGGTCGAGGCGTCGTCGCCCATGCGCGTTCCGCCGTAAGCATGGGTCGAGACCCCCATGGCATTGGCCACACCTCCGGTTCCGGTGACCATCCTCGCTCCCGCCTCCAGGTACCATTCGCGCATCCGCTCGACGAGGAACGGGCTCATGCGCCGTTCGTTGTCGCGGAATGACGCGGTGACGCGGATGACGGGCAACCCCATCGGATCGCGCACGCCGGGATCGAGGTCGAGGACGTTGCCCGCGTAGGGCAGGGTCGTTCGCTGGATGTAGGCGCTGTTGGTCCGGTCGACGTTTTCGATCACGTGGGCCTTCCAGTCCGAACCCCAGTTGCGGCCTTCCCGCCCCCAGTCGCCCAGTCCCGAAACCGCCCCCATCGGGCGGCGTTCGGTGTAGACATAGAGGCTCCCGCCTCCAATGAAGTCCATCCCGGCGTGGTCGAAGTTGTCGTCGGCCCAGTCGTCGACGGCGATTCCCTGTCCGGGCGTGCCGTACCAGTTCTCCCGATCGAATGGAAACAGCGCCGACGCGCCGCCGAACTGGAGATGGCTGAAATAGTGCAGGCCCACCTGACCGTTGTTGTTGGCCAGCCCGGCGGGAAATCTCCCGGAGTTCGAGACGAGGAGGAGCCGGACGTTTTCGTACGTGTATCCGGCGAGCAAGACGACGCCGGCCGGTTGGAACCATTCCTCGCCGTTGCGGATGTAGGTGACGCCCCGGGCACGCCCCTCGCCATCGGACTCGATCCGGGTGACGTGGGCCCGGGTGACGACCTCGTATTGCCCGGTGGCGACGGCCTCGGGAATCGTCGTGACGCTGGTGGCGCTCTTCGCGTTCACGTGGCATCCCGCGCCCATGCAGAAGCCGTGATAGACGCAGGCCGCGCGTCCCCGGTACGGAACGCTCGTGATGGCCGCGGGCCCGGCGAACGGATGCCATCCGAGGCCTCGCGCCGCCTCGGACATCCGTTCCATGAACGATGTCGTCCGGAGCGGCGGCATCGGATACTCCCGGCCTCGGGGCCCCTCGAAGACGTTGCCCGCGTCATCGATTTCGCCTCCGATGTTCCCGGCCTTGCCGGAAACCCCGATCGAATATTCCACCGCGTCGTAAAACGGTTCGAGGTCGTCGTAGGAAATGGGCCAGTCCTCGACCGTCGATTCGGACGGGATTCGATTCGGCCCGTATCGCTCCCGCGTTCGGCCGACGACACGGAAATCCCACGGGTTCAACCGCCAGGCCTGGGCCATGAAGTGGTTCGATGTCCCGCCGACGGCGTTCATCATCGGATGGCTCGAGGCCGGGTTGGCCGGTTCGGCGGCTGTTGCCCGGGTCGTCGGAATTTCTCCAAGGACCTTCTGCGGTCCCGGAGGCCAGAGGCCACGATTGAGCTTCAGCTCGTCGGGCGCCATGTCCCGCGTGTCGAGCCACTCGCCGGCTTCGAGACCGACGACCTGGAGGCCCGCCGTTGCCAGAGGGAGCGCGGCCACGCCGCCCACCGCGCCCGCGCCGACGATCACGACATCGGTTTCAGGAAGTTGCCGCGCCATCAGCGTTCAGCGTCCTCCATGCCTTCCGGCCGGGTGAACATGCCCGTGTCGTAGGCCGAGACGTGGTTGGGCGTGTGGTCGGCGTTCATCTGCTGGTAGCTCGGGGGAACGCCGACACGCACGCCGGGGTAACCGATCATGTCCCACCCGGCGAAGTTCCGGTTGCCGCCATAGATCGGGTCGGAAAAGGTTCCCTGGATCGTGTGCGTCCGGGCCATGTTGAAGAATTGGGCCGAGCCGGGAAAGCTTTCGATCCCGCCGTCCTGGGCCGCGGCGAGTAGCGCGTCCTGATTGTCCTCCGAAAGACCGGTGAAGGTTCGACCGAAGCGGTCGCGCGCGGCTTCGTCGATGGCGGCGAGCCCCTCGCGGTAAAGAACCAGCGAATTCCCGAGCGCCCCTCCGAGCCCCCGTTCGATGAAGCGCGCGGCCAAGGCCTCGCGTGCCCCCGGCCCGTTCTCGTCGTTGGGAATGATGCGGGCCGTGATCGCTTCGAGCGTGGCAAATTCCGACGGGCCGAGCGAGGGTGCGGCGTTTTCCTGCGCGGCGGTTCGGTGGACACCGGCCGCGATCGCGCCCACGGCCAGCCCCGTGGTCCGGAGCAGGTCGCGGCGGGAGAGGGGGAGGTCGCTTCTCGTATCGTTCATCTCTCTTGGTCCTGTTGGCGCGGTCTGAAGTACTATGAAGGCGACAATCATTCTACAGTTCGCGTATTCCCACAAGGAGTCATTCCATGAACGCCATGGTGCGCATGCTTCTCTCGGTCACGGTTCTGGCATTGGCCAGCCCCCTGGTCACGCTTGCTCAGCCTCCGGGACGGCCGCCGCTCACGATCGAAGCACCCGACCTCGGATACCGGGCCGTCGATCCCGCCGAGGCCTTCCACCTTCCGGACGGTCTCGAGTTCGGCTCGGTCGCCAGCGTCGAATTCACGCCCCTGGGCAATATCATGGTCCTCCACCGCGGTGAGGACGCGTTTCTCGAGTTCGATCCGGAGGGGAACTTCATCCGGTCGTTCGGCCGGGACATGTTCGCGCGCGTGCATGCGTTCCGCTACGGTCCGGACGGGAACATCTGGGCTACCGACGGGAACGGGCAGACGCTGACGAAGATGACGCCCGACGGCGAGGTGCTCCGGACCTGGGGAACGCGGGGCGAAAGGGGAGTGTGGAATCCGGCCACGGGGACGATGTTGTTCGACGAGCCCAACGAGATGGCGTGGTCATCGAACGGGGACATGTTTCTGGTCCAGGGCCACACCCGCGGCGAGCCACGCGTCCTGAAGTTCGACAGCGAAGGCAACTTCGTCAAGATCTGGGGCAGCCGGGGGACCGGTCCCGGCGAGTTTTCCGTACCGCATTCGATCGTGATCGACGAAAACGACCGGCTTTATGTCGCCGACCGCGAGAACCAGCGGATCCAGATATTCGACACCGACGGCAATTACCTCGACGAATGGACCTTCGACGCGATGGCCTGCGCCCTCTACCTGGCCGATGACGGGTTCATGTACATGACGACGGGTTTCGACGCCCAGATCGTCAAGCTCGACATGGAAGGCAACGTCCTCGCCGTGACCGGAAGCTCGGGAGACGGCCCGAACCAGTACGGCGAAGCCCACTACCTGGCCGTCGGTCCGGCCGGGACGATCTACGTGGCCGACGTCGTCAACCGAGGCGTGGAAAAACTCGTACCCCGCTGATTCGGACTTCGTGATGGGAGACCGCGCCCGCCCGCCTGCCGGGCGGCCCGAACAACGGACCATCCTCCTCGTCGAGGACAACGCCCGCCTCGGCGCCATGTTGGGGACGCTGCTGGAGAACATCGGGTTTCGGGTCTTCGGTGCCGAGGACGCCGCCGCGGCCCTCGACCTCGTGGCGAAGAACAGGATCGACGCATTTCTTCTCGACATCGACCTTGGGGCGGACACTTCGGGAATCGACCTGTGCCGCGAGGTCCGGTCGTTCGCGACCCACCGGATGACGCCCATTCTGATGGTTTCCGCCGGTGATGAGGGCCAACTGCTCCATTCGGCTTTCGAAGCGGGCGCAGACGACTTCATCCTGAAACCCATTGACGCCGTCCTCGTCGAAGCCCGCCTCAAACGGCACATCGAACGGGCCGAATACTTCAAGCAGGTTCAGGAAATGCGGCACCGGCTGAGCAGCTATGTGTCGGACGCGGCTCTCGAGTCGGCCGAACGCGGCCCCCTCAGCGAGCCCGAGGTTCGCGACGTCACCGTCTGCTTCACCGACGTTCGCGGATTTACGGCGCTCGCCGAGGAGTTGGACCCGCACGTCCTGTTCGACGCGCTCGACCGCCATCTCTCGCGCCAGGTCGACGCGGTCCACCGCCACGGGGGATATATCGACAAGTTCGGCGGCGATGGGTTGATGTCCATATTCGGCGGGGAAGACCATGCCGTGGAAGCCTGTCTCGCGGCACTCGAGATCCTGGACGACGCGCGGAGCGAAGATTGGGCGGAGACCCCCGAGATTCGGCAGCTCGGTATCGGTATTCATACCGGGCGCGTGATGGTGGGAAACCTCGGACCCCCGAACCGCCGCGAGTTCACCGCCATCGGCGGGACAGTGAACCTGGCGGCGCGCCTCTGCGGTGCCGCCGGGAAGATGGCCATCGTCGTTTCCTCCGAGGTGTTGGACTCAGTCGGCCACCATCCCCTGCTCGATTTCTGCGAACGCCGGTCGGTCGAGATCCGCGGCCTGAAGCAGCCGGTAACGGTGTATGCGCTGAAACGCGCCCCGAACCGGCCCTGATTTCCGGGGGGCGGCACGCGTTGACTGGCGATGCGGGTCCGCATAGAGTGGTCCCTTCGACGAAGGAGGCTGACAGATGAATCACCGGGCGAAGTTTCGACGGGGCGCGATCGGCGCTTTTCTGGTTCTTCTCGGGGCGGCGCAGAGCTTCGCGCAGGTCCGCGTGCTCCAGACCAACTCCCGCGACGGGAGCGTGCATGTGATCGATCCCGTGACGGCGGAGGTCGTGGGTCGGATCGACGGGATACCGATCAATCACGGCGTGGCGGCGTCGGCCGACGGCACCCGCATCTACGTTTCCAGTGAGGGCGATCAGGCGCTCTACATCGTCGACGCCACGACGATGAAGGTCATCCGAAGCGTGGAGCTCTCGGCGCGTCCCCACAACATCGCGCTCACGCCCGACGGGTCGAAGGTTTACGCCGGGATCATCGTTCCGCCGGGCGCGATCAACGTCATCGACACCGAGACGTTCGAGGTCAAGGTCATTTCGCACGACGGCGGGATCCACAACATCTATGTCACGCCGGACGGATCGCACGTCGTCGCCGGGTCGATCGCGGGGAACAAGCTGACGGTGCTGGACACTTCGACCGACGAAGTGTCCTGGACATGGGAAGGGGAAGCCATCCGGCCGGTGGCCATCCGCGCCAAGGAAAATGGGACGACCGACAAGCTCTACGTCCAGGTGTCCGGACACCACGGCTTCGTCGTCGTGGACTGGGATTCCCGCGAGGAAGTCGCGCGGGTGACCTTGCCCAGCATCCCGGAAGAAGACCGGGCGCCGGGAACCTACAACGGGGCGCCGGCTCACGGCATTGGTGTCGCGCCCAATGGGACGATCTGGTCGACGAGCCGCATGAACAGCCACGTGTACGTCTATTCGGCGTACCCGGCCTTGGAACTGCTGGCCAGCATCCCGGTGGGAACCGACCCGGACTGGGTGACGTTCACGCCGGACGGCACGCGGGCCTTCGTCGCGAACGCGATCTCGAACGACGTGTCGGTGATCGACATGAAGACGTATGAAGAGATCGCAAGGGTTCCGGTTGGCGAGGCGCCGAAGCGGAATACCGTGATTCGGCTGCGCTGAATTCAGAATTCAAACGCGAATCGAAAGCCCGCTTCCCGGCCGGGAAGCGGGCTTTTTCAATTGAGACTCGCTTACCGGATACGAGGACGGTAGGTCCACTTCGTGAGCCGCATCTCGCCCTGGCTTCCCGAGTGGGAGAACGTGCCCTCGAGCCGCGTGTCGTCGATCGTCGCCTCGATGCGGTACACGCTCGCGTCTTCCGCACGGGCTTCCGCGACGACCCGGCCCGAGGTTTCGTCGAACTCGACCTGGGTGAAGTCCAGACGCTCGGGGTTCACCAGGTGGCCGACAATGGCGTCGTCCTCCAGCTCGAACTCGACGGTGACGGCATCGCGGCCTTCTCCGTTCGGAGCCCAGTGGCCCGACCAGGTTCCACGAAGGGCGTCGTTCGCCCATCCGGTGGTGGCAAACAGGGTCAGGCCGAGGCAAGCACCGGTCAATAATCGGAAGATCATCTCTCGCTCCTTGTCTTCGTTGCTGCTCACCTTTCGACTGGAAGGCGACCATCGGGCGAGGCTCTCGAAATCGAGGCTTCAGAAGATCGCCGGTTCCAGCCGTCTGAAAAAGTAAAACGCGTCTTCCAAAGAAAGATCCTTGGCGGATCTGAAGATGAGAAAAATTTAGCAAAACACGGGCTGGCAGATCAATCCGGCGACCCATACTGAGAATTCTATGGAAATGGGCCGTGCTTTCGTTTAGTCTCTGCTCTAAGAATTCTGGGTATGGGACGCAAGCCACAAAAGAACGAATCCCTACCGGGCTCGCTCGACATGCTGATCCTCAAGGTGCTCTCGCGCGGCGATCAGCACGGGTACGGAATCGTCCAGGCCATTCGCGCGGGTTCCGGCGACGGACTCCTCGTCGAGGAAGGATCGCTGTATCCCGCCCTTCAGCGCCTCGAACTCCATGGCTGGATCGACGGCGAGTGGGGAGTAACGCCCAAAAACCGCCGAGCTCGCATCTACCGGATCTCGAAGCCGGGCCGACAACAACTGGCCCTCGAGCTCGAACGATACGCGCGCCTCTCGCGGGCCATCGGTCGGTTCCTGGAGGCGAAGTAGGCCGTGTTGATTCGGCGCTTCAGATATTGGCTGAACGGGAGGCGGCGGCAACGCGGCCTGCGCGACGAGATCGCACTCCACATCGAAGAGGAGGTCGAGGAGCTCAAGGACCAGGGTTATTCCGACCATGAGGCGCGACGGGAAGCCGCTCGCCGGTTCGGGAGTCGAAAGCTCACGACCGAAGACGCCCGCGGCGTGTGGATCTGGCCCTGGTTGGAAAGCCTGTTTCATGACCTGAGGTATGCCGTTCGTCAGTGGAGGAAGCATCCCGCGTTTACGGCCATCGTGATCGCGACGCTCGC
>CAZTTI010000369.1:0-2815 GCA_964615925.1 uncultured Solibacteraceae bacterium | reverse complement strand
TCTCCGCCGGGCCGGCGAGGCCTCGTCCAACATCATTGCATTCAAGCCCGGCCGTTCCGATCGCGAGATCATCGTCGGTGCCCACTTCGATTCGGAATCGATGGGGCGCGGAGCGGGAGACAACGCCTCGGGTGTGTCGCTCCTGTTGACCGCGGCCCAGCGGCTCCGCGACGTGGACACGCCGTATTCGATTCGTTTCGTCGCGTTCGGTGCGGAGGAACGGGGGCTCGCGGGCTCGGGGTTCTTCGTGTCGCAGATGTCCGGCGAGGAGGTCGGGAACACCGTGGCCATGATCAACCTCGACAGCCTGATCGTGGGCGAAATCGCCTACGTCTATGGCAACCAGGGGGAAGACGGCGTCGTCCGGGACTGGATTCTCGAACGGGCCCGTGCTGAAGGCCTCGCCCTCGTCACCCAGCCGGGGGCGAATCCCGAATTTCCCGCGGGGACGACGTGCGATTGTTCCGACCACGCCCCTTTCCTCGAGCGGGGCATGCGATATGCGTATTTCGAATCCACGAACTGGTCGCTGGGGGATCGGGACGGATACGTCCAGGTCGACCCTCGCTACGGCCAGGCCGGGCGCATCTGGCACACGCCCTACGACACGATCGAGTACATCGATCGGATGTTTCCGGGCCGGGCGGACGCCCGTTTCGATCTCTTCGGCACGCTGCTGATGGCGACCCTGACCGAATTCACCCTTCCCGAACATTGAACAGACCTTCGATCACGTCGCACGCGGCGGATGTCCCCTCCTCGGACCGGATCCGGCGCCCGGCTTCGTCCGCGCGGGTCCGGTAGGCGGGGTCCTCGAGCAGGATCGACAGTTCGCGCTCGAGCGCCCGGGGAGTGAAACGCCTTCGATCGAGCGTCCGTGCGACGCCGAGCCGGACGACGCGCGTGGCGTTGTCCAGCGTATCGTGACCGAACGGCATGATGAGCATGGGCCGCCCCGCGCGGAGGGCCTGCGCCGTCGTCCCCACGCCTCCCTGGTGGACGATCACGCTGGAGCGCGGCATCACGCGCCCGAACGGCGCGTACTCGACTGCGGCGACACCGGGCGGGAGCTCGACGTCGAGATTCTTCCTCTCGCCCGTCAGGAGCAACGCGCGGCGTCCCATCTTCCCGACGGCGCGAAGCGCGACGCGGTAGAAGTCCCCGGCGAGCCAGATCGCCGACGAGCCCAACGTGAACAAGAGCGGTGCTTCTCCAGCCTTGATCGATTCGTCGAAGAAGCGTTCGAGCTTCGGCGTCATGTTCCCGCGCGCTGGATCCTCGTCGAAGAACGTGAAACCCGTGATCCGTGTCCGGGGTGGAAAGTCGGGCTGGACCGAACCGAAAATCGGCGAGTAGAGGGCCAATGTTCCCATCGGCGAGAACTGGCCGTCGAAGATCGGATGGCGGTCCGCGGAGAGTCCGAGTTCCCGTCGAAGCTCGACGACGTCGCGCACCCAGGAAGCGGAAACGCGTCGTCCGATCGCGTTCGTCGCGCGCGCGATCGATGGATGCCAGCCGGCCACGCGGCCCACCCAGGGCGCCTGGGGCGGAACGGGAGGATCGTACGCGGAGAGAAAGGCGATGGGGGACAACACGGTCGACAACCACCGGACACCTGTTTTCTCGGCGGCGACGTGGGCGGCGAACGACAGGATGTGGGTGATGAGGACGTCGGTGCCTCCACCGGCCTCCAGCATCGACAGCGTGTCGGCGTAGGTTTCCCTCAGATGAGGCATGAGCAGCTCGCCGATCACGGTGGCCGAGCCCGTCGCCGGATTCATGGCCCGCCTCACGAGGCCGGGGTCGTTCTCCAGATCGGGGGCGTCGGGACGGATGGGCCAGAACTCGATCCCCTGGGCTTCGACCTTTTCGCGGTACCGGGGGATCGTTCCGATCACGGGGCGATGGCCGCGCCGCCCGAGTTCGGCGGCGAGCGCCATGTAAGGGTGGAGGTCTCCGAAGGAGCCCCACGTCGTCAGGACGATCCGCTTCCGGCTCACGTGGGGCGGCTACATCACGCGGTCGTGGCCCCAGGTGTACCGAGCGGTCAACTCGTACTCCTTGACGCCGTTCGAGGTCGCGTTCCGGTCGTGGAGGATCCGCGGCGTGAACACGACGCCGAGTTCGCGAAGCAGACGTTCGAGCACGGTCGAACCGTACGTCAAACCGGGGAACTCCATCGTGTCCCGGTTGACGTCGTGGACGATGGTCTTTTCCGGGGTGATCACCACCCTGCGCAACGCCCGGAGCTTGTCGGATTCGTGGCGCAGGAACTGGATGACCGCGCGTTCGTCGTCGACCGGGCCTTCATAGACCAGCATGCCGAGGAGTGTAGACAAAATCGGCCCGGGCCTCAATCCATCCGGAACACGATCGAGAACCGTGTCACGACCTCGATCGGCTGACCGTTCAGAAGGTACGGCTCGTATCGCCACCGACGGACCGCATCGATTGCCGCATCGGTCAGAAGAGGATGCCCCTCGACGACACGGAGTTCCTCCACGTCCCCCTCCGTGCTGATAACCCCCTCCAGCGTGACCGTTCCCGTGACGCCGGCCGTTCTGGCCAGCGCCGGGTATTCGGGGGTCACCCGCTCGACCAGATGGCCCTGGATGACTCCTGCACTCACCCGGATGCGTTGTGGCTCGGGATCGGCTGGAGGTGGGGGTGGTGGCGGCGGTGGAGGTGGGAGAGGTGGCGGTGGCGGTGGGCTGATCCCGCGCCTCCCGTTTGACGGGCCGAACACGCGGGTGCCGTTGCCCGCGAAGGGGCCGCGAGTCGGACCGGGCACGCGATCGAGCCGCGCGGCCGGGAT
>CAZTTI010000368.1:0-2930 GCA_964615925.1 uncultured Solibacteraceae bacterium | reverse complement strand
CTGGACCGGCTCGACGTCGTGGCGAGCGTTCTGCACACCGGAGCGCATCCCGATGACGAGAACAGCTCGTTGCTGGCCTGGCTTTCGCGTGGCCAGGGCGCGCGCACGGCGTATCTCTCGGCGACGCGCGGTGAAGGCGGGCAGAACCTGATCGGCAACGAACTGTTCGAGGCGCTGGGCGTGATCCGGACCGAGGAGCTGCTCGCGGCCCGGCGGTTCGACCGGGGAGATCAATTTTTCACGCCGAACTTCGAGTTCGGGTATTCGAAGACGGCGGAAGAGACTCTGGAGAAGTGGGGGCGCGAAGCCCTGGTCGGCGATTTCGTCCGAGTGATCCGGCACTACAGGCCCGAGATCATTGTTTCGCGATTCACGGGGACGCCTTCCGACGGACACGGGCACCACCAGGCCGCGGGGATCGCGACGATGGAGGCCTTTCGGGCGGCGGGGGATACGGCGCGTTTTCCGGAATCGGAGTTCGGACCGGCGTGGCAGGCGAAGAAGCTCTACGTTTCTGGAGGCGGGCCCGGAGGGCGCGGCGGTGCAAGTGACGGCGTGGTCATCAACGTCGGCGAATACGGCGCGGCCATCGGGCGGTCCTATCATCAGATCGCGATGGAAGGCCGCAGCCTGCACCGAACCCAGTCGATGGGAGCCGCCCAGGAGCCGGGCGCGCGGACGACGTCGTTGCGTCTGGTGGAATCGATCGTCGGAGGCGGGGAGGACTCGCTGTTTGCGGGAACGACGGCGACGCTGATGGACCTGGCGGACCTCGAACCGGAGCTTCGGGGGGATCTCGAATCATTGCAGGCCGGGATCGACCGCGTGCGTTCGGAAGCCAGTTTAGTGGAACCCGCGGCGATTTTTCCCGATCTGGTGGAGCTGGCCGGGCAGGTGGAGGCCCTCCGGGAGCGGGCGGTGAACGACCACGTGTCGTTCCTCCTCGATGGGAAAGCGAGGGACTTTCACGAGGCCGCCGAGCTGGCCGCCGGGCTGCGCGTCGAAGTTCGTGTCGACGACGACGTGGTCGTCCCGGGTCAGGAGTTCCAGATGTCCGTCGTTATGATCAACGACGGGCCGTTCGACTTCGGGAGAATGCGGACGGATGTCGACGCCCCCACCGGATGGTCGGTCATGGTCGGCCCGTCGCTGCCTCAAATGCTCTCGAGCGGGACCAAGGCTGAAATCGAGTTCACGGTGCGCGTCGCGGAATCGCCGGACTTCACCGAGCCGTACTGGCTCGAGAGTCGGCCGGACGGCGACCGGTTCGAGTGGCCCGACAGGGAGTCGGCGATGTTGCCGTTCTCGCCGCCGTTGTTGCCGGTCGATGTCCGGTTGGGTCGCGCGGGGGAGGCGGCCAACGTCCTGATCTCGCGTCATGCCGAATACGTCTTCGTCGACGAAGTCCTCGGCGAGCAGCGGACGGATCTCCAGGTGGCGCCGTCCGTATCGGTGGGGCTCTCGCCGGAAGCCGCCATCGTCCCACGCTCGGGGAACCGGGCCAAGGAGTTCACCGTGACCATCCGGCACCAGGGCGTGGACGCGGGAACCGCGGAAGTGATGCTCGACGTTCCGGACGGGTGGACCGTGTCGCCGCCGATGGAGACCGTCGAGTTTACGGGTGACGACGAAACCGCCACGGTCCAGTTCACGGTCGAGATCCCGGACGTCGAAGGGCGGTTCGACGTGGGCGCGATCGTCCGGATGAACGGGCAGGACTACGACGACGGGTATCGTGTGATCGCGTATCCCCACATCGAGACGCACCACATCTATTCCGACGCGGTGTCGGAGGTGGCCGTCTTCGATCTCGAGACGCGGGTCGGCAACGTGGGCTACGTCGAAGGCGCCGGTGACGAAGTGGCCGACGCCATCCGGCAGCTCGGCGTGGGGGTGACATTTCTCGGTCCCGAAGATCTGGCGCGGGGCAATCTCGGTACTTACGATACGATCGTCCTGGGGATTCGGGCCTATGCGGTGAGGGAAGACCTTCGGGCTTACAACCGGCGGCTGCTCGAGTACGTGGCCGCGGGTGGGACGCTCGTTGTCCAATACAACACGTACCAGATTCTGGACCGCGAGTTCGGTCCTTTCCCGTTTTCGATCAACCGGCCCCACGACCGGGTGACCGTCGAAGATGCGCCGGTCACGTTCCTCGAGGCACTGCATCCGGTTCTTGTAATGCCGAACCGGATCGGCCCGGAGGACTTCGAGGGATGGGTCCAGGAGCGCGGGCTCTATTTTCTCGGAGACTTCGACGAGCGGTATACGCCGATCCTGGCGTCGAACGATCCCGGGGAGGAGGCCAAGACCGGAGGGCTGGTTGTTGCGGAGTTCGGAGATGGGTATTACGTCTATACCGGCTACGCGTTTTTCCGGCAGCTCCCGGCCGGGGTCGAGGGGGCGTACCGGTTGTTTGCGAATCTGATCAGCCTGGGGAACTGAAGCTTCGGTGGCCGATGACCCTGCGTGCTAAGATCTTGTTTATGAGGTTTTCCTTCCGGAGCTTCGCCGTGGCGGTCGCCGCCGTTCTGGTGGCGGGGCTGGGGTCCTCCGTTTCGGAGGCCTCCGCTTCGGAGCAGGTCTCCCAGGAAAACCGGTTTGCCATCCTGCGCACGTTGATCGCCGATACAGCGGCATCCCGCATCGTCATGCCGCTCGGGCCGAACGGTGTGCGCCTTTCCGAAGACGGCGTGATCGATGAAGAAGACCTTCGCGACGAGCTGCGATCGGAAGGGCGTTCGATCGCGGTCGGCGAAGTCGTGACGATCACCGAGATCTCCTTCGGGGACGACACCATCGAGGTCGAATTGAACGGCGGCGGAACGCCGGACCGGGGAAGTTTTCTCGACCGCATCACGTTCGGCGTGGGCGTCTCGGGTCGGACCGTCGACACGACGCGCAACGACGGCCGGCCCGCAACGGGATCC
>CAZTTI010000367.1:0-2679 GCA_964615925.1 uncultured Solibacteraceae bacterium | reverse complement strand
CGGGATCGGAGCCGGCAACCAGATGGACGGACAGCTTGCCATCATCCATGACGTCCTGGGCTTCTATGACGCGTTCCGGCCGCTGTTTGCGAAGTGTTTTGTCCCGCAGGCGATCGAGCGCTTTCAGTCGCACCTCGCCGCCGCGGACGACGTCGCGAAGATGGGACGGGAGGAACGGCGCGACGGACTGCTCGCTCTGACGGAGCTCGCCATCGAAGAGTACGCATCCGAGGTCCGGTCCGGACAATACCCCGCGCCGGCTCACTGTTATCCGATCGATCCCGCCGCGATGGCCGCGCTCGGCCGGTCGAAGCACTGGGTCCTGTCGGAGAAATCGGTTTCCGGCTGACTCGCTACTTCTTCACCGCCTCGATCACCGAGAAAAACGAATTGGTCGGATAGATCCTCTCGAGTTCGAAACCGCTGGAGTCGCACAACTCCGCGTATTCTTTCGCCGTCCGCTCGCGGCCGCCGGGCATCGCCAGCATCTCGAGATCGATGACCTTGCTGATGTGCGGCACGGGCTCTTCGGGGACGACCATTTCCAGGAGCACGACGATTCCCTTCCCATCGCCGATGGCCTTGCCGATGTTCCGAAGGATCGTCGCCGCGCGCTCATCGTCCCAGTCGTGGATGATGTACTTCATCAGGTAGAGGTCCCCGCCTTCCGGTACGGACTGGAAGAAATCGCACGCGGCGGTCTGGCAGCGGCCGGAGAGACCCGCGGCCGCGATTCGCCCACGCGCGCCCTCGACCACGTGGGCGAGATCGGCCACGACACCGCGCGAGTCCGGGCAGGCGCGCAGGATCGACATCAGCACCTCCCCGTGACCGCCCCCGACGTCGACGATGGTCGAGTACCGGTTGAAATCGTAGGCCTCGATCGCGGCGTTGGCCGCGGGGACACTCGTCGCCGTCATCGCCTCGTTGAAGATCTCCGAATATTCCGGGTTCTGTTCGAGGTACTCGAAAATCCCCATCCCCAGCGCCTTCTCGACGGCCGGCTGACCCGTCCGAACCGAGTGCAACATGTCGGCGTAGACCCGGAAGTGCAACGGATCCGGAAGGAACCGCGTCGATCCTCGTAGCGAACCGGAAACGTCGATGCACAAGAGCCTGGCCGCATCGTTGAAGCCGTAGGTTTCGCCATCCATCTGTTCGAAGAGCCCCAGGCTTGCGAGCAGCCGCAACACGCGATGCACGGCATTCGCGTTCGCCCCGGTCGCCTCGGCCAGTTCGGCGGCGCTTCGAGGCCCGTTGACGAGGTGATCGGCGAGACCGAGTTCGGCCACGACGTACAGCGCGGAAGACGCGATGTACCCGGATGCAACCTGCATGACCTGTTGCATGGGATTGGGAGCGGGGGACGGGGCGTTCATGGGATCCTCCTGGCGATGACTTCAGACGAAGCAGCATTCTACCCGAGCGATCTGCCATAATTCCCCCCAACACCGGGAGCAGATCATGTCCATACGATTGGGATTCCTCTCAACGATCGTCTGTTCGTGCGCTTTGGCAGCCAGTGCGCAGTCGGTCTACCCGACCGGAACGACCACCTATGACCCCGAGCTCGCGTGGAACGGATACACCGTCCTCTCCCCGCTTGGTACGCAAGCCGCCGTGGTGATCGACATGAACGGCAACGTCGTCAAGAGCTGGGAAGGTTTCGTCAACTCGGCGGGCGGCCCGGCCCGCGTCCTGCCCGGCGGCGGGGTGATGGGGGCGAACGGCAACCGGCCGCCCCATCAGGAGTCGCTCGAGCTGGTCCAACTTGACTTCGACGGCAACGTCGTCTGGCGCTTCGACCGTAACGAGCAGATCGTGCGGAACGACGGCACGACGGTCTGGTCCGCCCGGCAACACCACGACTGGCAGCGGGAGGGCTTCCCGGCGGGATACTACTCGCCGGGGATCGAGCCCGAGATCGAAGGCGGCCGGACCCTCATCCTGACGCATACGAACCGCATCCAGCCCAATGTCTCGCCTCGGATGCTCGAGGACGACCGCATCATCGAGGTGTCCTGGGAGGGCGACATCGTCTGGGAGTGGCTCGCCAGCGACCACATCGACGAAATGGGCTTCAAGGAAGACGCGCGGGACGTCATCCGGGCCGCGGACGCCTTCAACAACGGACGCGGGAGCTTCGACTGGATCCACATCAATTCCGCCACCTACGTCGGACCGAATGCGTGGTATGACGCCGGAGACGAGCGGTTCGCGCCCGGCAACGTCATCATCAGCAGCCGCGAAGCCAGTCTGATCGCCATCATCGGACACGACGACGGATCGATCGTGTGGCGGATGGGACCGAACTTCAACGAGTCGGCCCCACTGAGGGAGATCGGCCAGATCATCGGGCAACATCATCCCCACCTGATCCCGCCCGGCCTCCCGGGCGCGGGCAACCTCCTGGTGTTCGACAACGGGGGATCGAGCGGTTACGGTTTCGCCAACCCGATCGCGCCGGACGGGAGGGGGGCGTTCAAACGCTCGAACTCGCGCGTCCTGGAGATCAACCCCGTGACGCTCGAGCTGGTCTGGTCCTACAACGGGCCGGGCTTCTTCAGCACGAACATCAGCAACAGCCAGCGGCTTCCGAACGGGAACACGTTGATCACGGCGGGCGCACCGGGACGGATGTTCGAGGTGACCAGCGACGGCGACATCGTCTGGGAGTAC
>CAZTTI010000366.1:0-3522 GCA_964615925.1 uncultured Solibacteraceae bacterium | reverse complement strand
GCCGCGATTCACCTCGTCGTGGTGCGTCTCCTCTCCGAAATGGAAGTGCGGGGACAGCGTGTGTTCGAACATGTGCACGATGAGGTAGCCGGCCAGGACCCAACCGAGGGCGTCGTCCACGTCGTCCAGGCTTTCCGGAATCATCTCCAGGAAAACCGCCCCGAGCATGAATCCGGAACCGAGGGCCACGACGTAGCGAAGGCTCGAATGCGCCCAGCGATGCGCGGTCACGATCGCGCCGCCCGCAACGTTGGCCAGCGCGGCGATCACGGCCAGGAGGATGGGGACGAGTTCGAGAGGCATTCCTTATCTTGTGCGGCCGGCCGCGCTCAGCCGCTGTGGCGAATGGTGAGGATGTCGCCGTCGGCGACAACGTAGTCCTTGCCCTCGAGACGGAGCAGGCCCTTCTCCCTCAACGCCGGGAAGCCTCCATGTTCCTGGAAGTCACTGAACGCGGCGACTTCGGCCCGAATGAAGTGCTTCTCGAGATCCGAGTGAATCGCACCGGCCGCCTGCTGCGCGCGGGTCCCTTTCCGAATCGTCCAGGCGCGGCATTCCTCTTCGCCTGCGGTCAGGAAGGAGATGAGTCCCAGCAGGTGGTAGGTCGACCGGATCAACCGGACCATTCCCGGCTCGGCCAGGCCGTAATCCTCGAGGAACGTTCCAATCTCGTCTTCGCCCAGTTGCGCCATTTCGGCCTCGAGCTTGCCGCAAACGACGACGGTTTCGGTGTTCGGGCGCTCGGTTCCGTCAGCATAGGTATCGGCGTCCATGCTTCCGATCGCGTCCTCGCCGACGTTGATGGCGTAGAGCATGGGTTTTTCCGAGAGGAACGCGAACCCCCGGATCGTCCGGGCCAGTGCCGGATCGATTGCCATCTCGCGCAACGGACGTTCGGATTCGAGCCAGGTCCGGGCTTCGACCAGGAAGTCACGCTCCTTCTGGAGACCCGGATCTTTCATCTTCCGGAGATCTTTCTCGAGGCGTTCCAGCCGCTTCTCGATCGAACCCAAATCGGTGAGGATCAGATCCGCGTCGAAGTTCCGGATATCACGCGGGACGTCGATGCTCCCACCGGGGTGCGGGACGGCCAGATCCTCGAACGCCCGGACGACGTGGACGAGAGCGTCCACGTCCCGAACCGAATCCAGCGCACTCGATCCCTGCACGGTTACGCCGCCGACGTCCACGAACTCCACGGTGGCCAGCGTCGTCTTCCGGGGATGAAACCGGCCGGCCAGGAAATCCACCCGCGAATCCGGAACCGCCACAACTCCAACATTCGGCTCGGCTTTTCGGCCACGGCCCGTTGTGGTGTCCAGGGCAGCCCGCGTCAAGATGCTGAAAATAGTGGTTTTCCCGGCTTGGGGAAGCCCGACGATCCCCGCTCTCATGCTCGTGCCACCAACTCCTTCACCGACAAGTATAAGTCGCACTCTAGCATAGAGTTCCCCAGATAAGGGCTTTCAGCGTTTTTCGTTTGACACATACCGGGCCGGTATGTAGAGTGAGTGGACAAATCTGGTCCACAGTGGATCAGAAGGGACTATCAATCATGCTTCGTGGAACCCAGAGGACTCGAATCGACGAAAAAGGCCGACTCAAGATTCCTTCGGGCTTCCGTGCGGAAATTGAAGATTCCTGGGGCAGCGACTTCTACGTCACCAGCATCACCGGTCGATCCGTCCTGATCTATCCCCTTCCTGTCTGGCAAAAAATTGAAGACAAACTCGCCAATCTCCCAGCCCTCAACCCTTCCGTGAAGAAGTTCCTGGACCGTACAAACTACCACGGCCAGGTCTCCTCGATGGATAAGCAAGGTCGGATTCTGATTGGGCCGCTCCTCCGGGAGTCGGCGGATATGGCCGGAGAGGTCGCTGTCCTTGGATACCTGAATTACCTCGATGTATGGAACAACGATCGGTTCCGTAAACAGCTGGAGGCCGAGCCTTTCACGGTCGAAGACCAGCAAGTCATCAGCGAATTGGTGAGTTGAGTGAGTCTTGATGGCCAGCCACGTTCCGGTGCTTGTCGACGCCGTGATCGAGTTCCTTCGCCCGGAACCGGATGCGGGCTTCATCGATGCGACTCTCGGCGCCGGCGGTCATGCCGAGGCATTGCTCCAGCGAACGGGACCGTCGGGAAGGTTGCTCGGAATCGACCAGGACGCCGACGCACTGGATCTGGCCCGGGCCCGGCTCGAGGCGTTCGGTCCCCGGATCGTTATACGGCGTTCCAACTTCGGCGACATCGGACCGGTGGCGCGCGATGAAGGCTTCGGCGCGGTCCAGGGAATTCTCGCGGACCTCGGAGTGTCCTCGATGATGCTCGATCAGCCGGATCGGGGATTTTCGTTCCAGAGCGACGGGCCGCTGGACATGCGCATGGATCGTCGGCAAGCCACCACCGCCGCGGACCTGGTCAATCAGATGGACGAGCGGGAGCTGGCGAACCTCATCTACGAGTACGGAGAGGAGCGCCGGTCGCGTCCCATCGCGCGATCGATCGTGCGCCGGCGTCCGCACACGACGACCCGGCGCCTCGTCGCCGCGATCGAGGGTGTCACCGGTCCGAAGAGGCCGGGGCGCATCCACCCCGCGACACGGACGTTCATGGCCCTGCGAATCGCCGTCAATGACGAGCTCGGCCGGCTGCGGGAGTTCCTCCAGGCAGCCCCGGACCTCCTCCGGCCCGGGGGACGCCTGGCCGTGATCACCTTCCATTCGATCGAAGACCGGATCGTGAAGCAGACGATGAGGGAAATCGGCGGAGTCCTGACCAAGAAGGTCGTCACGGCGAGCGAATCCGAGAAGTTGACCAACCCCCGAGCGAGAAGCGCGAAACTGCGTGTACTGGAGAAACAGTGATGCCCAGCACCATCGAGATTCAGTTCGACAAGCGTATCGACAACTCGAAAGTCCGCCGCGACGCCGACTCCCTCGTCCGTCTGGAATACGTTGCCCTGACGCTTCTCGGCGCGGTGTTCGTGTTGGTGGCGCTCGTCTACGGTTGGCAGCAATATCAGTGGATTCAGTACGGATACCGTATCGAGGACGCACAGAAACGCATCGAGGCCCTGTTCGAGGACGGGCAGCGCCTCCGCGTGGAGCGGGGCTCGTTGGCGTCACCGGCGAGAATCGATCAAACGGCGAGAGACCTTGGGATGGTGGCGCCGATGCCCGAGCGATTCATCATGGTGGACGCCAACGAGCTGGCGCTCTACTCGCGCGAGACACAACTGGCACAGCGGGGAAACTAGGCGATGCGCGACCCTGGTGTCCGGGAGTTCCCTCGCCGCATGGGCATCGTCCGGCTGACGATGCTTTTCTGGGGGTTGGCCATCGCCGGCCGGCTGTTTTTCCTCCAGGTCGTCGATGCGACCGAATATCGGCAGCGCGCCGACCAGCAACACGAACGCGTGCTCGACATCAGTCCGCGGAGAGGACCCATTCTCGATCGCAACGGCAACGCCCTGGCCGTCAGCATCGAGGTCGACTCGCTGTATGCCGTCCCCGACGAGGT
>CAZTTI010000365.1:0-5053 GCA_964615925.1 uncultured Solibacteraceae bacterium | reverse complement strand
CCGGGGGCGCCCCGCCCCCCCTGCCCCCGTTGTCGATCCGTTTTCCGCCCCCCGTTTTCCGCCCCCCTTGACACATCGGCCGTGGCTTCTTATGATTGGGGTTTCTTTGCTAGCACTCATTGTGCGTGAGTGCTAGCGATGGTTAGATGGTTAAGAGAAGCACCGGCGCCCTTATTCACTCTTCTTCTTCGAACAAGGAGCATAGCAACGATGAACGTGAGACCTTTGCAAGACCGAGTGATCCTTAAACGGATCGAGGAGCAGGAGACGGTTCGCGGCGGAATCATCATCCCGGACTCCGCAAAAGAGAAGCAACAGGAAGGCGAAGTCGTCGCCGTCGGAAGCGGCAAGCGCCTCGAGGATGGTACGGTCCTGCCGCTCGAAGTTCAGAAAGGGGACCGCGTCCTCTTCGGAAAGTACTCCGGTACGGAGATCAAGCTGGACGGCGAGGAATACCTGATCGTGAAGGAAGACGAGATCCTGGGTGTCACCAGTTCGGCATCCGACAAGAAGAAATCCAAGAAGTAACGGCACACCACCAGGAAAAGGGAGAGCATCGACTATGGCCAAACAGATCATTCATGGTGAAGATTCGCGCCAGGCGATTCTACGTGGCGTGAACGCGCTCGCCGAGGCGGTAAAGATCACACTCGGGCCGAAAGGCCGCAACGTTGTGCTCGACAAGAAGTTCGGATCCCCCGTGATCACCAAGGACGGCGTGACCGTTGCCAAGGAGATCGAGCTGGAGGATCCGCTGGAGAACATGGGCGCCCAGATGGTGAAAGAAGTCGCGTCGAAGACCAGTGACGTCGCCGGTGACGGGACGACAACCGCGACCGTGCTCGCCCAGGCCATCTTCAGGGAGGGAGTGAAGGCGGTGGCGGCGGGGGCGAATCCCATGGCCGTGAAACGCGGCATCGAGAAGGCGGTCGAAATCGTTGTCGCCGAGGTGCGCAAGCTTTCGACCGAAGTGAAGAAGGGCGAGATGATCGCGCAGGTGGCTACCGTTTCAGCCAACAACGACACAACGATCGGACAGATCATCGCCGAGGCCATGGATCGCGTCGGCAAAGACGGCGTGATCACGGTCGAAGAAGCCAAGACCATCGAAACCTCGCTCGACGTCGTCGAGGGAATGCAGTTCGATCGCGGCTACCTTTCCCCGTATTTCGTCACCGATCCGGAGCGCATGGAAGCCGTGCTCGAGAACCCGCTGATCCTCATCCACGAAAAGAAGATCAGCAGCATGAAGGACCTCCTGCCCGTGCTCGAGCAGGTCGCCAAGATGGGCCGGCCCCTCCTGATCATTGCCGAGGACGTCGAAGGCTAAGCGCTCGCGACGCTCGTGGTGAACAAACTGCGCGGGACGCTGCAGGTGGGCGCCGTCAAGGCCCCCGGGTTCGGCGACCGCCGCAAGGCCATGCTCGATGACATCGCGGTCCTCACCGGCGGCCGGTCGATCACCGAAGACCTCGGAATCAAGCTCGAGAACGTCCAGCTCGACGACCTTGGCAGCGCGAAGAAGATCGTCATCGACAAGGACAACACGACCATCATCGAAGGTGACGGGTCGAGCAAGAACATCGAGGGGCGCGTGAAGCAGATCCGCGTCCAGATCGACGAGACGACGTCGGACTATGATCGCGAGAAGCTCCAGGAACGGCTCGCCAAGCTTGTCGGCGGCGTGGCCGTCATCAAAGTCGGCGCCGCGACCGAAACCGAGATGAAGGAGAAGAAGGCCCGCGTCGAGGACGCGATGCACGCGACGCGTGCCGCCGTCGAGGAGGGCATCGTTCCCGGCGGGGGTGTGGCGCTGGTCCGGGCCGTGCCTGCCCTCGAAAAGCTGAAGGTCGACGGCGACGAGCAGATCGGGATCAACATCGTCCGGCGCGCCCTGGAAGAGCCGCTGCGCCTGATCGCGCAGAACGCCGGACACGAAGGCGCGATCGTCGTGGGCAAGGTTCGCGAGTCGAAGCAGGCCAACTACGGCTTCAACGCGGGAACCGAGGAATACGGCGACATGATCAAGGAAGGCATCCTCGATCCGGCCAAGGTGACGCGGACCGCGCTCCAGAACGCGGCGTCGATCGCCTCGTTGATGTTGACGACCGAGGCGCTGATCGCGGAAATTCCGGAGGACGAGCCCGCGGCGCCGGCCGGTGGCGGAATGCCTCCGGGAATGGGCATGTAAATCCGGACCGGAACATCCTGAACGTGGAAGCCCCTGCCTTCGGGCTGGGGCTTCCGTTTTCAGGACGCTTTTTTTGTCAGGGTTTCGAAGATCCGCCGAAACAGGCTGTCGGTTGGATTTCCGGGAGGGGCATCGTAGACCCGGACCGCGTCGGCTGCGCCGCTCGAAGGCCGGTTACCCGGATGGGGGCTCGCGGGGCCGTTCCCGCCGACGGGTTCCCCGACGATCCCTTCCGGAA
This sequence comes from uncultured Solibacteraceae bacterium, assembly GCA_964615925.1. GTDB lineage: Bacteria > Acidobacteriota > Terriglobia > 20CM-2-55-15 > 20CM-2-55-15 > JAJEDW01. The sequence goes on along the minus strand of CAZTTI010000365.1, from coordinate 2,624 downwards.
CAACCACTCTCGGACGCGGGACCGCCGTTTCACCCACCTTGTCTGCGAGGTCCATCGCGCGTTCGTAACTGACCCGGACCTCGCGGAATGCCTGGACCACACGTTGGCGTTCGACGCCGTCCTCGAGCATCGGCCACCGGTCCGGATGCAGCTGCCGAGCGAGTTTCCGATACTGTCGTTTGATCTCCGTACGAGACGAGAACGGCGGGAGACCGAGCACGGTCCAGGGGTCGCCCGCGAGGGCGGCGCGCGTCACCCGTTCCAGCTCTTCTTCGATCGGGGGCTCGGTGGGTGGCTCGATGCCGAGCACTCCGATGACGGCGAGCCGCAGCAGGCGCGCGAGCCGTTCGGGATCCTCCAGGAAGTGCGTGGCCACCGTCGATCCGTGCACTGCCGGGTCCTGGAGGAAGGACACCGTCCAGTCGCGGTACGGTTCCCAGATCCGCGCGAGGGTGTCCGCACCCAGTCCGTCGAGCGCGTCGAGGAGGACCTGCTCTCCGGCTGCCCCGGCGGGGATGCGTACCGGCCCCGGTTCGAACGCAAAGTCCACCGGGGCGACTTCGAGATACGAACCGAAGTCGGGGCCGTCGAAACTCAGACGTCCGTCCTGGAAGAGAACGTGGGACCTCCGATCGGGAAACCGGATCGCCATACGGCCCGTGGACCGGGCGGCGACGTGCCGGCGGATCTCCGCGATCAGATCGAGGGTTGTTCCCATGGTTGCTTCATCGGAATCTCGGCCGCTCTTCGATAGATCCAACTCCGCCCGGCCGGTGGAGGACCTGTTCCGGGCCTCGCTGATGTAGACTAAGTGGTTTAGCAATAACGAGTTATCTTCAATTTTGTCGGAGGAGTGACGAGGCGCCGTGGCGACAAGGAGATCATCGGGTCCGGAAAGGGGGCCGACGCGCCGCATCGAAGCCCTGCGTGACGAGATCCGCCGCCACGACCGGCTCTATTATGTCGAGTCGAATCCAAAGATCGCCGACGTCGAGTACGACCGGCTGCTTCGGGAACTCGCCGACCTCGAACGGCAACATCCCGAGCTGATCGCGCCCGATTCGCCCACGCAGAGGGTTGGCGGGCAGGTCACCGGCGGGTTCCCCACGCATCGGTTCAGCCAGCCGATGCTGAGCCTCGACAACGCGTATTCCTTCGACGAACTTCGCGATTGGGACCGGCGGGTGCGGCAACGGGCCGAGGACGAAGAGGTCGAATCCCCCATCGCCTATGTCGTCGAGCTCAAGATCGACGGGCTGAGCATGAACCTCGTGTACCGGGACGGGGTCCTCGACAAGGGGGTCACGCGCGGCAATGGGATTGAGGGAGAGGTCGTGACGTCCAATGTCCGGACGATTCGTTCCGTGCCGCTGAGGCTCGGCGAGGACGTCTCCGTCGAGGTGCGGGGGGAGATCTACCTGGGCCTGGAGACCTTCCGGTCGATCAACGCGGAACGCGAGCTCGAAGGACTGGATCGCTTCGCCAATCCGCGGAACATGGCTTCGGGTTCGATGAGGCAGGTCGATCCGGCGCTCGTATCCGAACGGCGCCTCGACTTCTTCGCCTACGGCGTGCTTCCCCCGGGAGAGACCCAGTCGGCCGATCTCGAGCGACTCGGGAAACTCGGGTTCCGCGTGAACCGGCACTGGGCGCTTCTGGAGTCGCTCGAAGACGTGATCGCGTTCTGCCAGCGCTGGGAGAGGGATCGCGACGGGCTCGAATACGAAATCGACGGCGTCGTGGTCAAGGTCGACTCGATCGCCGCGCAGCGAACCCTGGGATCGACGGCACGCGCGCCCCGATGGGCCATCGCGTTCAAGTTCGCCCCGCGCCAGGCGACGACCACGGTTGTCGATATCAAGGTCCAGGTCGGCCGGACCGGGGCCCTCACCCCCAAAGCCGAGCTCGAACCCGTCGAGTTGGGCGGAGTCACGATTCGCAACGCTACACTCCACAACGAAGACGAGATCGAGCGGCTGGGGCTCCAGATCGGCGACCGGGTCCTGGTGGAGCGCGGCGGAGACGTCATCCCGAAGGTCGTGAAGGTGGTCGAGCCCGGCGCGAAGCGGCGGCCGTTCCTCCCGCCGGTCCGGTGCCCGGTGTGCGGCGGGAACGTGTTTCGCGAGCCCGGCGAGGTGGTGCGCCGGTGCATGTCGCAGACCTGTCCGGCGAAGATCCGCGAGGCCTTTCTCCACTGGGGCTCCCGGAAGGCCCTCAACATCGACGGGCTGGGCGAGAAACTGGTCGAGCAACTCGTCGAGGGACGTTTCGCTGCCGACGTTTCCGACCTCTATGTCCTCGACAAGCGTCGCGACGACCTCGTCGCGCTCGAGCGCCTGGGGCAAAAGTCGGTCGATAACCTCCTCGACGAGATTGACCGGAGCCGCGCCGTCGGTTTCCATCGGGTCCTGTACGGGCTCGGGATCCGTCACGTGGGCGACAAGACGGCCACGATTCTCGCGCAGCGGTTCCGGTCCATGGATCGACTGGCGTCCGCGACGGTGGACGAACTGGTCGAGGTCCCCGAGATCGGCCCGGTCGTGGCCGAAACGCTGGTGCGATTTTTCATAGAGCCGCAGAACACGGCCCTCATCGATCGCCTCAGGACTCGGGGGCTGGCACTC
>CAZTTI010000364.1:0-8286 GCA_964615925.1 uncultured Solibacteraceae bacterium | reverse complement strand
CGCATACGTGGTCAGCGCCCAATCGAAGTTCTCCAGGCCATTGGAGCCGAGGAAGATCGCCGTAACGGCGAGAGCCGCGGCGCCCAATCCCATTCGGAATGCGTGACGATCGAAATAGGTCATGCCGGAGTGGACCCCACCTTAACGTCCGCTCATGCTCATGGCACGACCCCTTCCATCCGTCCCCGATGATACTAAGTCGCTGAAAAAAAATAGATTGGGTATTGTCGAGGCAGCGTTTTCGTCAGACGATCCGACGCTTTTGTATGCCCGCCTTGGAAGCGCAGACAATTTTGTCCTTGCCGGGGAGGGAGGGAAATGGTCGCGCTCGTCGATGATCGAGGGGTCCCGCGCAAGAATCCCAGGGTCAGAGACGTTTCACGGTTCCGCCGTTCGCCAGGATCCCTTCCAGGTCCGCCAGGCGATCGTCCGCGGCATCCGCGACACCCACCAGGATCTTGCCCTCAGAAACCTCGGGATCGTAGAAGCGCGGCGTCTTCAGCGAAAACCCCGCGGTGGCCACCATCGTGATGACGGTCGCCAGGATCGCCGAGAGCATCGTCAGCTCGAAGATCACGACCAGGTTCGTCCACATCGAGACCACCGGCATGCTTCCCGTGATGAGGGGCGAGTCGAGTTGGGTGAGCGAGGTCAGGGCGATCCCGCCAAGACAACCGAGGACGCCGCCACCCGCGGCAATCCAGCGCATGGGGCTCGAACGGTCGCGCTCGGCGAACTCGTATCCCGCAAGCGGCTCCGACGACATGACGGCGATGTCCGCATCGGCCACGCCCTGGGCCCGCAGCGCGTTGACCGCGCGCTGGGCGGCGTCCGGGTTCGCATACAGACCGTAGATCGCCGTCATCGATCGACGACCGCGCTCCAACCGGCCGGACGGAGATAGGTGACCGCAGGATGGGTGCCGAGGTCTCCGAGCAGCTTCTCGCCGCGCGGCGACTCCGACAACCTTGAAACCGCGCTTTCGGGATCCTCGAGGTCGCCGAAGACGAGGGCGCGGGCCGCGCACGATTGGGCGCACGCCGGTTCGAGCGTTCCGTCGACGAGGATGCCGTCGTTGGTCAACTCGGCGTCGATCTTGGCGGCGTTGATCCGCTGGACACAGAACGTGCACTTCTCCATGACGCCGACTTCCCGCACGGAGACGTCGGGATTCAACTGCAGGTGGAACGGCTTCTCCCAGACCGGGTTGAAGAAGTTGAAGAACCGAACGTTGTAGGCGCACGCGTTCGCGCAATAGCGGGTTCCGATGCACCGGTTGTAGACCTGCGCGTTCAGGCCTTCCGCCGTGTGGTAACTGGCATAGGTCGGACACACCGGCTCGCACGGAGCTTCTTCGCAGTGCTGGCACATGACGGGCCGGAACTTCACGCGCACTTCGGGAAACTCTCCTTCCCAGTAGCGCTCCACGCGGATCCAGTTGATCGCGCGGCCCCGGGCCGCTTCATCCGGCCCCACCACCGGTATGTTGTTCTCCGACCGGCAGGCCGTCACACAAGCTTCACAGCCCGTGCACCGGTCCAGGTCGACCGCCATTCCCCAACGTGCCATCGAACTTCCTCCCGATACGCAGTCAGCGTGTCCCCTCTTCGTGTTCGCGCAAGGCGCCTCCGAACAGAATGAGATTTCCATCTTCTCCGGTTCGCGCAATCCGGACGCGCGTGGCCGCCCATGCCAGTGATCCGGTCGCTTCCTCGACCACGGGTGCCAGAATCGCGAGCGGGTTCGAGCCTCGCCCAGACGCGTAGCGCGTGAACCGAACGTGCCCCTGACCCACGGGCATGCCCAACGTGTCGGGGGCGATCCCCGGATAGATCAGCGCCGGCGCGAGAATGCTTCCGTGCGCGGAGGCCACCTCGACCATGTCGCCGTCCCGGATGCCTAGTTCGTCAGCCGTTCGCGGATTGATCTCGACCCAGTTGCTCCACATCGCCGACGTGAGCACGTCGGGCAACTCCTGGAGCCACGGGAGATGAGCCAGCGATCCGTCGTAGAACGATTGAGAGGGATAAGGCGCGAGGTGGAACCCGTACTCATCGGGATCGCCGTCGAAGGACGGATCCGTATATGGAAGCGGCGCGGGAGCAGGCCCGGATAAAGACGCCACCGAGCCGGACGGCTCCCACGATCCCCCGCGTTCCTGGATCCGGATCCAGGACATCGGCAGATCCGACGATGAGGCCTCGAGAACGGCCTCGAACGATTCGAACTGGGCCAATCCTTCCACCGGATCCGACACGGACCGGGCGATCTCGAGTACGACGTCCGGCATCGCGCGGGTATCGTGCAACGGGCGCATGACGGGCGGTGTGATCGTCCAGACGTCGTCCGTCGTCCCCGACTCGGGAACATGGTCCAGCCACGACTCCAGGGACGAATGGTCGGGGAGGATCAGGTCCGCCAGCGCGCTGGTCTCGTCCAGGAACGATCCGAAGCTCACGATGAATCCGATGCGGGAGAGGGCTTCCTGCACTCTCCATGCCAGGGGTGTGCCGAACACGGGATTGGCATCGTTGATGATGAGGGCGTCCACGGTCGCGATCTCGGCCTCGGTGCCGAGAAGGGATTCGGCGAACTCCCGAATCCCGGAGGTCTCGGAAGTCCCAGTCGCGTGGGTCTGCGGCGTAAACACGACGCCGCCTTCCACGCCGACACTGCCGACCAGGGCGTTGAGGGCGTTGACGGCCAGCGCCGTGAACAGCCCGTTCGAATGCGCCAGTGTTGCGCCGCCGGCGACAGCCACCGCCGGGAGGTGTTCGGCAAATTCGAGGCCGAGTCGTTCCACGCGCTCGGCAGCCACTCCCGTCATCTCGGAGACGCGCTGCGGGGTGAAATCGGGCAACCCGTCGCCCCATCCCTCGATCCATCTTCCGGCGACGGACGCGTCGGCGGGAGACCGGAGGCCTGCCGCCATGACGACGTGGGCCAATCCGAGAACAAGAGCGCCTTCGGTTCCCGCCCGCGCCGGAACCCATTCGTCGGCCTTTGCCCCGGTGGGAGACATCCGCGATTCGACCTGAACCAGCTTCCCGCGAATTCCGGGCCGCCCCTGCCGCATCGTCCCGTAGCCCCGATTCTGTGCGACGGGAGAGTTCCAGGTTCCGAGCAGGTCGGCCCCGAGCACGACAACGTAGCGGCTCCCCCCCAGGTCGATGGTCGGCATCTGGGCAATCCCGAAGCTCCGCCGGTTGGCTTCTCGAAGGACGTCTTCTCCGAACACCTCGAATGTGATCGGCGGCGGCGCGCCGAAACCGGAGAGAAATTCCCCGAGCACGCGGTTCCGCTGTCCGCCGAGGGGACGCGTCAAACATGCCAGAGCGGCCCGCCGGTCGCTTGCGATCAATCCGTCGAGAACATCGACGAACTGGCCCATCGCTTCATCCCACGACACCGGCTCGTAGAGGCCGGAACCGCGATCGCCCGTCCGCCGCATCGGACCGGCAAGACGATCCGGGTGATAGGTGGCCTGGATTCCGGCCTGTCCGCGCGCGCAGAGCGCACCGTGGCTGACAGGGTGTTCGGGAAGGCCTTCCAGCTTCTTGGCCAGGGCTTTCTCCATGATGCCGGCCTGACCATCCCGGACGACCTCGACGTCACCCTTCATGACGCGCACCGACATCCCGCACCCGGCAGAACACAACGTACAGATGCTGGGTTTCCAGACCGCCACCCCGGGATCCAGCCGCTCATCCGGTATGAAGCGGATGAGTTGCGTTTCCGGATTCCCGCAACTCGCCAGCGTGGCGCTGGATCCGGTCAGGGCGGTGAACTTGAAGAACTGACGTCGATCCATCGTAATCAATAGTGACAGGCGATGCATTCGGTCGATGCGCCCGTCGTCTCGTGGCAATCCATGCAGAAGCCCATTGTGTGTTCAACTACGGGTTCGGCCACCGTCATCCCGGCGACGTCGCCGTGACAGGTTTCGCAACCCACGCCGTTCAGCGTGTGCGGGCGGTGATTGAACCGGACGTGATCCTCTTCGACCCAACCGTACACTCTCTGCCAGGGAGGCTCCTGTCCTCGCTCCCAGAAGGAAACGAGCGATTCGACGGGCTCCTGGCCCCTCGCGACTTCGGTGTGGCACAACATGCACGTCGAAGCGCTGGGAATACCGGCCACGGGTCCGATCGTGACACCGTCATGGCAGAACGTGCACTCGAGGTCGGCGTCCTCGACGTGAATCTGATGCGAAAATGCGATGGGTTGAATCGGATCGGGCGCGATCCCGAAGAAGTGGCGGACCGCTTCCCCGAACGACCGGTGGGCCGGCGAGAATACGTCCGATTCCGGTTCCGGCTCGACGCGGGCGACCTGGGCCAACATCCCCGGCGGAGCAAACCGGAGGGCGCCGGCGACGAGCAGACACCCACCCACCCCGAGAACGAGGGTCCAGACGCCGCGCCTCCAGGCGCCTTTCCTCTTCATGCCGTCTCCTCAGCGACTGTCCCGCGTTGTTCCATACGCGATTTCGACGCCCTCGCGCCTTCCTTGAACTCCCAGATGGAAATGATGGGGACAACTTTGACAAAGAGCACGTACAGCAGAATCATTCCCGCGACCGCCGCGATCATGATCGTGATCTCGGGCCAACGCGGCGAATAGGTTCCCCACGAATACGGCAGCCTCTGGAGGGACTGGGACGGAATCACGATGAGGAAGCGCTCGAGCCACATTCCCACGACGACCCCGCACGAGGTGACGACACAACCGGTGATCGTTCTCAAGCGGCGGACCGAAAGGATCAGGACGGGCACGACGAAGTTCAGGACGACCATGAGCCAGAACAGGTGCGCCCACTCGCCGGTGAGCGTGGCGTTGAGCACCACCATCTCGTGCGAGAGGTTGCCGTACCAGACCATCAGGCGTTCGTTAAACGTGAAGTAGCCCCATATCAGGCTCATCGTGAGCAGCAGCTTGCCGAGCTTGTCGAAGTGCAGGGGCAACAGGTATTGCTCGATCTGGAGGAAATGCCTCAACAGGGCCATGGCGATGATCAATGCCGCGATGCCGCTGAAAATCGCGCCGGCGACGAAATAGGGTCCGAAGATCGTCGAGTGCCACATGGGAACCGTCGCCATGGAGAAATCGAACGCGACGATCGTGTGCACCGACACGGCGATGGGAATGATGGCCACGGCCATGATCCCCATCGCGCTCTCCAGCCGATGCCATTGTTTCGGTGTTCCCCGCCACCCCAGGCTGAGCAATCCGTACACGTGCTTTCGAAACCCGGTGCTCCGGTCTCGCAGGATCGCGAAATCCGGAATCATCGGAAGGAAAAGGAACAACGTGCTGGCCGTGATGTAGGTGCTGATCGCGAAGAAATCCCAGACCAGCGCCGAGCGGAAGTTGGGCCAGATCCCACGCTCGTTGGGGAGCGGGATCAGGTAGAAGAACAGCCATGGGCGCCCCAGGTGAATCAGCGGGAACAACCCCCCGATCATCAGGGCGAATGCCGTGATCGCTTCGGCCGAGCGCGTCACCGGCCGCCGCCAGTCGGCGTTGGTCAGGCGCAGGATGGCGGAAATCAGCGTCCCGGCGTGGCTGATCCCGATCCAGAACACGAAATTGACCAGATAGAAGCCCCAGGCGACGGGCCAGTTGATCCCGGCCACGCCGATCCCGTAGTACATCTGATATCCCCAGGCACCAAAACCGGCCAGGACCAACACGCCCAACACGAACGTCGTCATGTAAAAGGACTTGGTGGTCTGGTTCAGGGGTCGGGTAAGATCGTCCGTGATCGTGGATGGCATCACGGGTGTCGCTTCGTTCATTCGCACCAAACTTTAACAAAAAAACGAACCTCAAAGCACGCCACCACGAAGAAGATGAACACGAAACACGAACGGATCATACTCCTCCTCATCGGGTGCGCGGCCCTCACCGCCCCCACCGCTCCGCCATCGCACGCCCAGACGGCAGATCGTCTCGAAGCTCCTCCCGGCGGGGAGTGGCTCAACTATCGCCGCACCTACGACGTCCATGGTGCGAGCCCTCTCGACGGGATCCATCGGGACAATGTCGGGGAACTCCGGGCGGTCTGGGCCTATCCGGTCCAGGACAACAGCCGGTGGGTGCCGACCCCCATCGTCGCCAACGGCGTGATGTACGTCGCCGAAGGAAGCGGCCGCGTGCTGGCCATCGACGCCGCCACGGGCGAGATCGTGTGGATCCACCGCAGGACGTTTCCCGACGACATCCGGCAATCCCAGGCGTTCCCGAACCATCGGGGCGTGTCGATTTTCGAGGACGCCATCTATTGGGGGACGGCCGATTCGCACCTCGTCGCGCTCGATGCGCGGACCGGTGAGCAGCTTTGGGAAGTCCGGACGGGGGACTATCACCGGGGCGAGGGGCACAGCCACCCCCCGCTGATCGCCGACGGCAAGGTCATATTGGGATTCCTCGGCGGAGAGCGGGAGCTACGGGGCTCGATGGCCGCCTACGACGCGGCCTCGGGCGACCTCATGTGGCGCACCTACACGGTCCCCGAGCCCGGAGAGCCGGGAGCGGAAAGCTGGGCCGAGAGCAATATGCCACCGCTCGGCGGCGCGACGTGGGGAACCGTCAGCTACGACCCCGGCCTCGGCCTCGTCTTTTTCGGAACCGGGCAACCGGCTCCGTGGGCCTCCACGCTGCGGGGCGAAGGAGACGCCCTCTATACGAACTCCATCCTGGCCGTCGACATCGAGTCCGGGGAGATCGCGTGGCATTTCCAGGTCGTGCCCGCGGACAACTGGGACATGGATTCTCCCTACGAGAACATGCTCGCCGAACTCGAGATCGACGGCGTTGGCCGCCGCGTCCTGATCCACACGACCAAGATCGGCTGGGGCGTTGTCCTGGACCGCGCGACCGGCGAGTTCCTGCATGCTTTCCGGACGGCCTACGACAACATCGTGACCGCGTGGACCGAAGCCGGTCGACCGGTTTTCAACCCAGAGGTGATCCCAAGCCCGGAGGACGTGGATTCGGACCGGATCTTCGAGGTCTGCCCGCACTACCACGGCGCCCGGAACCTGAATGCTCCCAGCTTCGACTCTTCAACGGGCCTCTACTATCTCGGTGTGAACAATTCCTGCATGGAAGTGGCCTTCGTTTCGCAGGAGTACGAGCGGGGCACGGCGTACACGGGAATGACCTTGCAGAGGACGAAGATGGCTCCCGGGTATGACTACGTCGGCGAATTCGTCGCCTTCGATCCGGCCACCGGCGAACGACGGTGGGCCTATCGCCGGCCGGGGGGCGCCGCCATGACGGCTTCGGCGCTGGCCACGGCCGGCGGCATCGTCTTCGGCGGCACGGCCGACCGCTACTTCTTCGCGCTGGATTCAGCCACGGGGGAGCTGCTCTGGGAGACTCGGCTCAACGGCGACATATCCGGCGCTCCCATCACGTTCGAGGTCGACGGCCGCCAATATGTGGCCGTCGGATCCGGCGGGCGCATTGCGCAAACGACGTCGTACGCGGGTTTGACCGATACCGACATCCCTCTCGGGAGCGGCATGATATGGGTGTTCGCCCTTCCCGAGTGAGTCAGACTCCCCGAGCCCTCAGCGCGTCCCTTACGCGCTCTGGCCTGAAAGGCGCCCTCCGGACGCGCACGCCGGTCGCATCGTAGATCGCATTCGCGACCGCGGCGATGGTCGGCTTGAGCGCCGCTTCGCCGGCCCCATAGTGCGGCATGTCGGGACGGTCCGGATCGGGATCGCCGTTGACGATGACGATGTCGATCGCTTCGGGGGCATCGACGTGCCGCAGCGTCGGATGCGTGATCCAGTCGACGCTCGTCACCTTCTGGGTGTCGAACTGGACTTCCTCGTGGAGCGCGCGGCTCAGGCCGTGAAGGAGATTCCCTTCGAGCGTGTTCCTGAGCCCGTCCGGATTGATCGCCAGGCCGCAATCATGGGCGCACACGAGCCGGCGGACCCAGACCCGGCCCGTTTCCCGATTCACCTCGACCTCGGCGATTTCGGCAACAACCGTCGCGCTCCGATAGCAATACGCGATGCCTCGCCCGGTCAGGATGGTTTCACTCCCGATCGCGCGGGGTGACGGCCGCGTATCCCATCCGTAGGCGTCCCGGGCCGCTTCGATCACGGCGATCGAGCGCGCCCTCCGGTATTGGGCGTCGTCGCCCGCTCCGGCGCGGATCATGCGGAGGCGGAAGTCCACCGGATCGGCGCCGGCCGCCTCGGCCATCTCGTCGATGAAGGCCTCCGCGGCGAACGTCGTCTGCGGGCCGTTGGGGTCCCGGAGATT
>CAZTTI010000363.1:0-5143 GCA_964615925.1 uncultured Solibacteraceae bacterium | reverse complement strand
TAGAAGACAAACGACATCAGGCACACGAAATAGAAGTGCATGGCGTGGGGGGCGCGCCAGCGCTTCGTGACCACCAGGAGGCCGACCAGGAGATAGAGGATCCCGATGAACTCGATATAGGCAAACTGCCTGCGGAACCGGTCGGGCTGGGGCGAGAGGACGACGGTCAGGTCGTCGAGCGTTTCCCCGGAGCGTTCGACCGAATAGAGGGCGGTGGCCCACTCGCCCAGGCCATAAAGCACCTGCGGCACCTGCCGGTCGCTCTCGATCTCGAGCCCGTTGATCCGGAGAAGGCGGTCGCCTTCCTGAATCCCGGATCGCTGGCCGGGGCCATCTTCGGAAACGATGGTGGCGACGACGACTCCCGCCTCGTTCCCGATCCAGGAGACGCCGTCGTCGGGCGCAGCCCATCGTCGCTTCTGCTGGACGTTCAGTCCGCCGAGGATGATGAGCCCAAGGCTCAGGATGACCGTGGCGATCACCCGGAATGAAAGGATGCGTGTCATCGCTTAGATTGGGCCCGGACGAGGGGCCACTACGTCTTCAACTGCACTTCAGCCACCAAAGAAAACACCGCAAAAATGTCGCATTTCGACAACTCTAGCGCGAAAAATATGACAAATGGAATAACGGATCCCAAAAAACGGAACGGCCGTCGCTAGAACTGGATGTGGATCCCGCCCTTCAGGAGGCGGGGATGTCCGGCGAAGACGGTTCGGCGAGATCCGAACGACGGTTCGAAGAGGTTGCGCGCATCCACGATGGCCCGCAACCGCGCCGGGATCAACTTCGGGGCCGGAAGCTCCTGGGTCACTGTAATGCTCAAGGTCGGATCGTTGTATTCGGCGAATCCCTGATACGGATCCACCGGAGCGAGGGAGAATCCCGAGACCCACCGGTAGACCGCCGTGATCGTCGTTTCCGTCAACTCGATCTCGGAATGGAACCGGGCCGTCACCACGTGAAGATTGCGCCGGGACGCATCCCGGTACAGGTCGTCCGGACTCATCACATCGGGGTCGAACCCGGTGGCGCTGGCATAGGTGTAGCCCACCCCGGCCTCGAAGTCCTTAAAGTCCTTGCCGACGAAAAACCGGGCACCCGTCGTCGGCCGGCCCGTTCCGTCGAGGAACATCACGCCGCGCCGGCCGTCCTCGGAGTCCACCAGGAACGCCTGCGTACCCATCTCGTCGCGAAACCCCGCCAACGAGACGCGGGTCGAATCCGCGAACGCATGCGTCGCACCGAGTTCCACGTGCGAATACTTCTCGAACTCGGCCGGGATGTATACGGCCCGCCGGAAATAGTCCTGACCCCGGACCGGATCTCCGGAATCGACGGGCGCTCGCGCCGAATACGCCGCCGTCAGCGTGGTCCGGTTCCCCGGCACCCAGGAAACGCCGGCGACGGGCCGCCAGTAGTTGTCCGACTCCTCGTCGCCGACCGTGCGGCCGACCGCCGCGCCATAGGTGAAGACCAGGTGATCGGACCACTGGAGCTGTTCGTCGTAGTCCATTCGGATTTCGCTGGTCCCCAAACCGGCCTCGCCGTCGAGAAGCGCACCGGTCCGAAGCCCGACCGCAACCGCGCTTCGCTGGCGGGGACTGGACCGGAATTCGTAGGCCGCGCCGAACCCGCGGGGCCGCGTGGCGTCTTCGGTGTATTGGCCCGACAGTGTCACTTCGGAGTTGGCGGCCATCGGCATGCTGACGGCGAACTCCGAACTGACCGCATCGGACAAACCAACCGGGGTTTCGACCGAGGTCGAGTAGAGCTGGAGGTAGCCGGATTCGACAAAGGCGAGCGGGTCCCTGACCGACTGCGCCGCGGCGGCAGCGGCGTCGGCCTCCGGTCCGGACGTCGAGATGTATCGCAGGATCGGACGCGACGAAGGCGCGGCGCGCAGGTCCCATTTGACGGCTTCGAACCCGCCCCGGCGGACTCCCCGGCGGATCACGTCGAGGGCCGTCTGCAGGTTGACGGTCAGGACGAGGTCGGCCCCGGGATCCACCCGGAACCCATCGGTCGACAGGGGAATGAATCGCGTCTTCGTGATCCGGACCAGGTACTGGCCTGCGGTCAGGCTCTCGACGCGAAAGGCCCCGGTACGGTCGGTGACGGCCCGGATCTCCTCGCCGTTCGCGGAGGCAGGGACAACGGCGACCAGGGCTCCGGCCAGGGGATTGCCGGAAACGTCGAGGACACGCCCCACGACGGAGGCGTTGGACAACAGGCCCTGCCCCCGGAGTTCACCGCCCGAGAGCGGCAAGAAGCCAAGGGCCAGCGCGGCAACGGCGACTCGCCGCAACGCGGCCCGTAATGGCGTGCTCGACGATCTCGTCACCCGTTGTCCCCCTTGCGCGCTGCTTGGCGTGAAGCCGGCGTCAATTCTCCGCGACGGCCGTCGACTGGAGAACAACAAATTCTCCGGTCCGCGCGGTTACGTTTCCGCTCAGGTCATCGATGACCCGCACCTGGAGCGTGTACCGGCCCGGCTCGTAACCCTCGAGCATAATCGTCTTCTGAAGCGTCAACTGTTGCCCGGCGGTGGAGAGCTCGCCGGTCGTCTCGGAGATCTTTTCCACCTGGAGGCCGTCCCTCAGGATCAGCGTTTCGATCGTGGCCTGGGGCCGGCGGGTCTCCTCGTTCACCGTGAGGCCGTACACCTGCAGCCAATAATTGAGGTCGTCACCCTGCCGGAACTGCTCGGTCACGCTGGGACGGACCTTGACGTCCCCCAACGTGAACATCGCGGTCCCGATGTCGCGCGACGCCACGGGCTCGATCAGGTCCGCGATGATGAGGGAACTGGAGTCCAGTCCGCCTTCCGCGATCCGCGGCACGGTCATGGCCTGGGTGTAGGTTCCGATGTTTTCGCTATTGAGATCCTTGACGACGAGATCCAGCTTGTAGCGTCCCGGCGGCAGCGGCACAATCTTCTGATACACCTGCGCCTGATCGATATAACGCTCGAAAATCTCGCTCGGATACGGACCCACCGTCACCGTGTCCTCGAACCTTTGGGCAACCCGGCCGTTAATCGACGTGACGACTCCAAAAATGTTGAGGGTCGCACTCTGGAACTCCAATTCTTCCAGGAAGGAAAGATCGCGGTTGCGGACCTGAACCGTGATTGGAACGTTGATCGTCGTGTTCGTCACGCGGATGAAGTCCATCCGGGCGTCGAACGGAAGCAGGTTGAATGAAAGGTTCGTCGTGACGATCGACTGGAGGTCGGTGAACTCGACCTCCGGCGGCTTGAACGCTCCCGAATAGATCTGGAGGCGATCGAACTGGTTCGGCTGGCCCCCGAACATGTTGGTTTCCTGGGACGTCCCCCGGAGCAGCTTCGCCTGGTCCGGGTCGGCTTGCGACTGCTCGAACAGCGTGTGACCCACGCCCGGCACATTCGCAAGGGCGTCTTTCTCATGAGGCGACAATGCCAACCGGTATTCACCCGTCCCGGAGGGATCGACGAATTCGAACACGATTTCCTGTCCCAAGCCCTGGATGTACCGATACCGCCACTGCTCGAAGGGATAGACCGTCGTGTTGCCGCCGCCTTCGTTGAACGGGCGGTGATAGGTGCCACCCATCGGCATGCTTTCCTTCGAGTCCGGCGGGCCGTGGATGATGTAGATGCCGCCCCGATCGGTTTTCCACCCGGGGAATCCGGACGCGAAATGCGCGTTCGCATATGCGATCCGCCGATAGTGCTCGTCCCGGAACTCGTTCTCGATCGTGTCCGGCGTGGGGTCGCGTCGGAGCCAGAACTGTTCCATGAACTGCTCGCGCTCTTCATCGGTTGTGAGCGCGTTGAATACGGATCTCTCTTCGGGGGAAATGATGTAGTTGACATCCTCCTCGAGCCACCGCTTCAGGTAGTTGTTCTGGTATTCCGCGAGCGTCGCGGCGCGGTCGCTTTGCGCGTGAAGGGTCGACCCGGCCAACAGCGGGACCGCCAGCATTCCCAAGAAGATCCAACGACTCATAACTCACCTCGAATGGTCCTGATCACAAGCTCAGAACATGATAGCAACTGGAAAAGTCGAGTCAAGCGAATCAGCGGGTTCATTCCTCCCGGGCCGGCGCGGGAACGACCGTGATCGCGTCCGGCCGGTACATCCGCCGCGTACCCTCGGCGGAGAACTCCATCGCATGATCGTAGAATCCTGAACTGGTGAGGGTTACGGTGACGGGCTCGGACTCGCCCAGGTTCAGCCAGTA
Organism: uncultured Solibacteraceae bacterium; assembly: GCA_964615925.1. GTDB lineage: Bacteria > Acidobacteriota > Terriglobia > 20CM-2-55-15 > 20CM-2-55-15 > JAJEDW01. The sequence goes on along the minus strand of CAZTTI010000363.1, from coordinate 916 downwards.
CCAGCCGTGAATCCCGGGGAAGGGCGCCGTGTAGGCCCCCTGCCCGGACTCGCTGGACTCGACGATCTCGAAGAACTCCGCCGTCCCCTCGGGCGCCCCGTCCGCCTCGGAGTGCATCTCGGTCCGGACCGCGCCCGTCGCGCTCCACGCATAGACCATCGACTGGCCGGGCTCCAGCCGGTACTTGTATTCTACCGAACCGCCGGGTTCGAGCTCGAAAGAGATTCGGTCTTCTCTGTACGGAGCCGCCTCCCCCGTCAGGCCGTCGGGACGGACGTCCGCCGCGGAGGGAGCGCCCGGCTCGTTCAGGACGACGAGGCCCAGCGCCTCGCCGATTCCTGTCGGATCGATGCCGTATTCGGCGGGAAGGATTGCAACGACAAGCACGACCCCAGCGACGGCGAGGGCGGCAAGCGTCGCCAGACCCAGGCTCGCGATCGATGGAGCTTGGGGTTCGTCGAACCGGCTCATGCCGACGCCCACAAGTAGCCGGCGATCTGATATCCAGCGAGGATGAAGCCGCCGGCCATCAGGGCCGTGTTCGTGGCGAACGCGTGCCTAAGATAACCGGGGCTCGTCCGCCAGACGCTGAGCAGGATGAGAACACCCATCAGGGCCAACAACTGCCCGACCTCGACCCCGGCGTTGAAGCTGATGATGTTGGTCACCAGCCCGTTTTCCGACAGCGTGAACTCCTGGATCTTCGTGGCCAGCCCGAAACCGTGGAACAGGCCGAAGATCAACACCGCGATCTTCGTGTTCGGCTGGACACCGAGCACGGCCCGGAAGCCGCCCATGTTGTCGAACGCCTTGTAGGCGACGGAGAGGCCAATGATCGCATCGATGACGTAGGCGTTGGCCTCGATGCCCCCGAGAACACCCCCCAGCAAAGTGATGCTGTGTCCGATCGTGAACA
>CAZTTI010000362.1:0-3642 GCA_964615925.1 uncultured Solibacteraceae bacterium | reverse complement strand
CTCGCAGACTTCTCCCTGCCGTTTAACCCAATCAAGTTAATTACGGAAACCTGGGGCCCGTTCGGGGCAGAGTCGGGTCCTCCTGCGGCGCCGGCCTCCGATCAACCACTCGAACCCGACTCATGCGATGACCCCAAGTGGCAGGTGGCGGGTCAAAACGGGTATGCTGACCTTGGTCCGCGCGGGCCGGGAGGCACGAACGTTCGCTCCAACAAAGCAGGCTCATGACACGAACCCAATCTCTGATGATCCCTTCCGGCCCTGGAGGGAGCGGAGACGAACCTCATCCTCTTTTTCAGAAGGCAACCGCGCTCATACTCTGGTCGAAACTCCGCACGGCACGCTTGCGGCTCTGCGACGAAGGCGCACGAAAGCTGGCAGGTTTCACGCAACTGGAACGAGCGGAGGCGCGTGTTCGAATTGCCGAAGACGGCTAGACACCGAGCCGCCCAGCCCCCGGACTCAGCGAGACCTTTCCCTCGCCAGCCGGCAGAGGCCTCGGGCATTTCCGATATGGACATTCGGGGATTCCGGAGCGCCGTCGAGGACCTTCGCGCGGAACTGACGGGAACGGCGGGAGAGGAAGACTACGGCCATCTCCGAAAAATCGAATGGTACGGACGTCTTTTCACCCTGGCCGGCTTTGCGACGGCTTGGATCATCCCTAATCCGGTGTCGGCATTCGCCATTCACATGGGAATCAGCACGCGGTTCCTTCTACTGCACGTCGTAGGCCACGGAGGCTATGACGACATTCCCGGCATTCCGCGCCGCTACACGAGCAAAGGTTTCGGTCACGGCTGGAGAAGGTACCTGGACTTCATGGATTGGTGGCCCGTGGATACCTGGCACCGGCAGCACAACGGACTGCATCACTATCACACCGGAGAGGTGCACGATCCGGATATGCTCGAACGGCACGCACGCCCCATCGCCCGGCTGAGGGCGCCGGAGTTCATAAAGCGCTTTCTCGTCTTTCTGCTTGCGGCCACGTGGAAGTTCACGGCCTACGTCCCGAACGCCATGAGCCTGACGGACGGGGAAACGAAGAAGTGGCTGCCACCCGACCAGATCGACTACCTGACGTTCAGGGATGTCCTGCGATTTCGCGACCGTCGCGTTCGCGCGCTCTGGACGAAGTGCTACCTCCCGTATATCGCGTTTCATTTCGTCGCGATACCCCTGGCCTTCCTTCCCCTTGGATCCACGGCCGCGCTCTTCGTCCTGCTGAATCGGCTCCTCGCCGAGGTCATCACAAACCTGCACAGCGCGCTCGTCATCTTTCCGAGTCACGCCGGGGACGACCTGTATACCTACCGATTCCATCACGCCTCCAAGGAAGAGTTCTACGCAACGCAGGTCATGGCGACAGCGAACTACAGGACCGGGACCGAGTTCGTGGACTACATGAGCATGTGGCTGAACTACCAGATCGAACACCACCTGTTCCCAAGGGTGCCGATGCTCAAGTACCGAACGCTGCAGCCTCGCGTGAAAGAGATTTGCCGGAAGTTCGGAATCCCGTACGTCGAGGAGTCCGTCTTCCGGCGGGCGAGGCGCGCGGCCGCGCTGATCACCGGCGCGGGTCGATCCCGCAAGCTTCAGACTTTCCCGCTTCGAGCCGGGAACACGACTAACGTTTGAAGTCCTGCGACAGCGGCGAACGGTGTCAGGAGGCGGAGTGCGCGCGTTCCAGCTCGAGGACCGTTTCGCCGCCGTCGTAGAGAGAAACGGTCCCCGACGATTCGGACACGACGACGGCCGTCGCGGCCGTCACCTTGGTGATCGCCAGCGCCGCCGCGTGACGCGCGCCGAGGCCGGGCCGGAGCTGGCTGTCTTTTCCGATGGACGCGTTCAGGTAGGTCCCGGCCGAAAGCACGACTCCGCGGCGATCCACCACGAACGCGCCGTCCATCGCCGCCAGTTCGCGAAGGGTTTCGAGGAATTCGGGATTGTGGACACTCCGTTTCGCCCGCACATGTCCCTTCAATGGATTGAAGATCAACTGGCGCAAATACGGTTGCAGTTCGTCCAGGCTGCCCAGAACGAATGTGGTCCCAATGGCCGATCCTTCACGCCCCTCGCGCGCGAAGTGCAGCGCGATCTCGAGGATTCGGGCCAGTTGCCGCGTCACCGCCAACTCGGCCTTATGGTGCCGCATCCATGGGAAGTCGCGTGCGACGTTGGCGATAACGAGCGTGTCGAGCCGTCGCGAGCCCGCCACGCCGGACAGGCCCAACACGCGCTCGTCCGGGCCCAGATGGCCGTTCAGGGCAGCGAGGAACAGCGCGAAGTTGATCTGGCTGAGCCGGTTGAGCGATGCCTGGGGCATTTCCAGCACGACGTCTCTTCGAGGATCGGAGACCGGGATTCGCCTGCGATGGCGGGCCACCCAGATAACGCGTTCTTCCCGCCGCAACGTCTGGACGAGGCGTTGATCGCCGATCTCGTCGGCTTGCACCACCAGTTTGCCGATGCCCAGCGATCGTGCCAGACCGAACGCGGCACTGACGAGTTGCCGGGTCTCCTCGAACTCTCCGGGGGACGATCCGGGATGACTCCGCTCCTTGCGTGGATTGTCCGGCACGACCCGATCCTCAGAACCCGCGTACCGCGGTCCGGCGTGAACGCGAACCGCGCTGCTGACGGACCCGGCCGGAGATGTGCTTGCGCGGGATGAACCACTCGCGATCGTCGTTTCGCTCGAGGGAACGGCGAAGCCGGCATGCGGCTCCGGGAAAACGAGACTGGGTCTTGCTCTTCATGATGCTGTCCTGATCCGAGCATGGTAACAGCGCCGGCCGGGAGTTTAAATGCGACGCTCTGCCGGAAGGATACCGGCCTGAGCTGGTCGATTAAGCAAGGACGGGATTCGACGAGGGAATCGATTATCATGAATCGGCATCGGCCGATCGCAGTGGACTCAAGACGGCTTGTTAGGAGAACGAGATGAAGGGAATTTGGAGTCTCCTGGCTGCTGCGGCCTTCGTCCAGCAGCCGTCGTGTGAGGCGCTCGGGAATATGTATCGAACCTTGATTCGGCGATCATGAAATCGGTCCACCGACCTCCGGCAGGCGGAACCTGCCCCGAGCCTCTCGGCGATTTCATTGAGTCACACCGGACCTCCCTCGAAACTCCCTACTACCTGATCGACGAAAGGCGGCTCGTTCAGAATCTCGCGAAGATCCAGTTCCTCCGCGAACGCTCGGGCACGAAGTCGGTCCTCGCCCTCAAGTGTTTCTCGACCTGGGCCGTCTTCGACCTGATGCGACGGTACATGGACGGAACGACGTCCAGTTCGCTTTACGAAGCGCGACTCGGGCGGGAGAAGTTCGGCAAGGAAGTCCACGCGTACAGCGTGGCGTTCTCTGAAGAGGAAGTACAGGCGGTCCGCGCCTATGCCACGAAGATCATTTTCAATTCCGTCTCGCAGTTCGAGCGGTTTTTCCCGGAGATCACGGGATTGCCCGTGGGTTTGCGCGTCAATCCCGGCGTCAGTTCTTCTCCGTTCGACCTAGCCGATCCCGCCAGAAGGTATTCCCGCCTCGGCGTCGCGGATTACGGCGAAATCGATGCCGTTATTGGAAACGTCAGCGGTCTGATGTTTCATTGCAACTGCGAAAACGGTTCGCTCTAGGCCT
>CAZTTI010000361.1:0-5230 GCA_964615925.1 uncultured Solibacteraceae bacterium | reverse complement strand
CAACGCCTTCTTCCAGGACTCGCTCGTCGGCCGAAGTGCCTATGCGGGCTACATGGAAGGCACGATCTTTCCGCGAAGCCTCTCGCATTTGAAGATCTACACGCAGCACTCGAAGAGCCCGCGCGTCGTGCTCGACAATTTTGGGGACACCGACGAACAGGTTCCTCTTGTGGGTGAAGCGCTCAATCCGGTTACCAACAGCCTGGGTCAGGCCGTCAGCGGCGATATGTCGCTGGCGCCGTTCGCCGACGTGGAGCACACGGATATCGCACGCTCCCCGCACAACACTAAAGGTGTCGAGCTCGGGTGGAGCGCAGACGCCGGGTATGGCAGCGCCACCGGTGGGCTCGGCGGTGCGCTGACCGATGTGATAGCGCTGCGCATCGGGCAGTTTTTTGAGGACAACGCACTGAATCCGGTGGCCGCCAACTCCGACGCTTTTGTAGTGCTGGACGACGGTGTCAACGAAGCGGCTGTGCGGCTCGGCGCCGTTGCGCCGATTCCGTATCCCGACAGTGCCAGCATGGTGTTGTGCCCGATGCGGACTGTCAGGATACCGTTGGATGCATTCAAGGCAGTGAACCCCGCGCTCGCTCTTGGCAACATTCAGAACGTGACACTACGGTTTGCGGCACGCCCGACAGGGCATATCCTGGCGGATGATCTGGAGATCGGCGCGTGAGCGGCACCCGAAGAGGAGGGTTCAACCGATGCTGAAGCGGGAGCAGGCTTGGCGGGAACGGCAGAAGCGGATAGCGGCGCGGAGCGTGCAGGTGCGCATCGACCACTGCACGATCCAGGAACTCGAAAGCGGGAAGGGCTTCGAGGCCATCATCCGGGGATTCAATCTGCGGCAGGCCATCTCCCCCCCGCAGGTGACGGTGGGCGGTGTGCCGGCGGACTCACTTCGCTTCAGTCGCGACGGCAAGCAACTCAGGGTGATGCTGAAGAGGAAGCCCAGGAGCAGTCGAGTCGCGGTAGATTATGGCTTCGCACGCGCGGAGGGGCGCGCGGAATGGGCAAGTGGGCGCTGAGCGCAAACTCGAACAAGTCCTCCTGTAACGAGCAGCTGCCGGGACCGAAGTTTCGCGGTCGGGCGCGTGGTCGCAATCGCCGTCCCTGGCGTTAGCTCAAACACAACGAATCTCATCCTTTCTGATCATGGCCGCCACGCCGATGCCGCCCGCAGGAAAGCCAGGGACTCCTGGCCTGCGGTTTGATCCAGCGGCGGAAAATAGCTGAGTTTCACCACCACCGTCCGCGTGTCCGGATCGATGTAGACGTATTGGCCCTGAAGACCGAGCGCGTAGAAGGCATTCGAATCGGCGGCGGTCCACCATTGCAGGCCGTAGCCGCCGGTGGGGGTCTCGGGGTATCCGGGTCGCGTCGACTGGGCCGTCCATTCCGCCGACAGGATGCGACGCCCGTTCGCGACCCCGCCGTCCAGGACCATCTGGCCCAGTCGGCCGTAGTCGCGCAACGTTGCGTTGAAGCCGGCCCCGGTAAACTCGCGGCCGACTCCCGGTTCGCCATCGAGGATGTAGTAACCATCGGCCTCCGCTCCCAAAGGCTCCCAGATTCGGCTGGCGAGATAGGCGGACGCCGTCACGCCGGTAGCACGTTCCAGGAGCCAGCCCAGGACGGCCGTGTCCAGCGTCTTGTACTCGAAAACCGAGCCGGGATCGGTCTTCTCCCGGACAATGCAGGCCATGTCGGCGAAGCGCGTCAGGTTGAGAATCAGGCTGTTCACGTGGTTGGTCGCTGCAACACCGGGATTATCGAAGTCGTAGCGTTCCGCGTAGTCCACCCCCGATCTCATCTCCATAATCTGCCGGATGGTCGCATGGCGATACGCGCCGCGCTCCAGCTCGGGCACGTAGTCGACGATCGGATCGTCCAGCGATTCGATGAATCCTTCTTCGAGAGCCCGGCCGATCATCATCGACGTGATCGACTTCGACATCGAGAAAGCGATGAAGCGCGTGCGCGGCTCAGTGTTGTTGCGGTAGGTTTCAAACACGATGCGGCCATCCTTCAGAATGAGCAGCGCGTTCGTGTAGGTCCGTTCGAGGGCCGCCTCGGCCTGCCGCGTCTGCCCGGCGAACTCGTAGGTGAAGTCCAGCGGCTTCGTCTCGGAGGGCAGCTCCCAGACCGGTCCGCTCCGGGGAACGGTCCTGGTCTGGAAGATCTCATCCATGTTGTGAAACGTCAGCGTGTTGACGTCCGCATCGAGCATTCGCAGCCGGAGTTCCCGGATGGCCGGCGGGACGCTGCTGGCGCCGGCATCGAGGACGGACATGCCGACCTGTTCGCACCGGGATACCGACAGCGTCTGGGCGTCGGCTCCCACGGCGAACGATGCCATCACGACCAGAGTTAGAAATCGCCTGAAGCGGATTCGATAAAGACTTCTTTCCATCTTGAACTCCTGCCAACCCGCGGCCTACCGCGGGATCGGCTCGTCCCGCATCGCGGCATGCCACGCCACTACGGCCAGCACCACCGCGGATTGCCGAACGTCTTCGACATTCACGGCATCGGCCAGGTCGGCGTTCGTATGCCGCGTGCGTACGTCGTAATTCTCGAATTCCTTGATCGTGTTGAAGGCCGGCACGCCCAATGCGACGAACGGCACGTGGTCGGTGCTTCCAATGCCCTCGATGATGTTCCGCCGGACGCCGAGATCCGAGAGCGTTTCCAGCCAGGCGTCGAAGATCTCCTTCGCTTCCACGTTCCCTTCCATGTAGAAGCCGTACGTCGCCCCGCTTCCCGGATCGTCGTTCAGGTAGACGGCGATCCGCTCGCGCGCGGCCGCGTCCCCCGCTTGGTCTGAGACGTTCTCCGCGACCCAGGCTCGTGAGCCGAGGAGGCCCTGTTCCTCGCCGCCCCAGAGGGCGACGCGGATTGTCCGGCGAGGCCGGGCGTCGAGCGCGGACAGGATGCGCATCGCTTCCATCACCGAGGCGGCCCCGTCCGCGTTGTCTGTGGCACCGGTGGCCGTGTGCCATGAATCCAGGTGGGCGCCCACCATCACCACTTCGTCCCCGATGTCGGGATCCGTGCCCGGAATTTCAGCCAGAACGTTGTAGGCATCGGTGTTCTCTTCGTCGAAGCGAGCCGCGACATCGACACGAAGCTCGACCTCGCCACCGGCCTCCACCAGACGAACAAGCGTGTTGTACTGCTCCGCGGCAACGACGACGACGGGGACGGCCTCGTCGCTGGTCGCCCGGTTGCCCTGGACGCGCACGATTCCATGCTCGGTCGGTCCCGGAGCCAGCGCGACGCCCGCCCCCAGGGCCTCGAGCTGTCTCAGCATCGCCGGCCGCGGCGTCCGGCTGGACGGGTTCGGAAACGGTGGGTTGCCGGTCTGGACGGGTTCATCGTCCAGCCCCGGCTGCGGCCGGTCTTCCGCAAGGAACTCGGTCTGCGGCCGGGCCGTCAGGACGATAGCCCCACGGAGCCCGTCGCCGAGCGCGTCGATCTCTTCGGCCGTACTGTCTCCGATGTAAACGGGCCTTCCCGTGAGAACTCCCGCAGTCGGCGGCGACCAGGCCTCCGCATACCCGATCAGGGGCATGTAGCGCGGCGCGGTCATCTCGATCGTGAGCTTCTCAAGTGTCCATCCGCGGCCGAACTCGAACGCCTCGAGACGCGGGTTCGCGAGGCCCCATTCCCGAAAGCGCTCGATAGCCCAGCGGGCCGCCTCGTCGTGGGCCGGGGATCCGGACAGGCGCGGGCCCAGAACGTCGGTAAGCGTGTAAAACAGATCCGACGCCTGGGAGCGGTCCAGGCCTTCAGCCCGGATCGCCGCGATCATCGCCGGGTCGGCGGGTTCCTGGGCGGCCGCCCAGGACTGAAGCAGCCCGATCGTGACCAGCACGACGGGGGTTCTTGTCAGCAATCGCATGGTGGTCCTATCCTTCATCAACGCCCGAATCGCGCAGAGCGCGGTTGCGAGGGCAGCGGCATGCGGCGGCGCGCCACATAAGCGCCCGAGCCGGGGTCCGGGGCAGAGCCCCCGACTAGCCAAGCCCCGGACGCCTAGTGTGCCAGTCTGTCGCCTGTTCGTACGCGTTGGCAAGTGCAAGAACCGTCGATTCGGCAAACGGCCCGCCGGCGATCTGAAGGCCGATCGGCAGGCCTTCGGCCGTGAAGCCACAAAGGACGGAGATCGCCGGAAGGCCGTAGAAGCTGAAGTAGGACGTGTTGCGGAAGCTGCTGGGTCCACCGCCACCACCGGTTTGGGCGCCACGTCCTCCCCGACCGCCCCCCGCCTCAGGCGCTGGGTTCCCGGGACCCGCCGAAGCCGGCGCCGGGATCGGGCCTGCGACGCCTCCCGTCGTGGGCATGACCAGCAGGTCGATCGAAGCGAAAGCCTTCGTGATTTCCCGACGCGCCAGCGTCACCTCGCGCAGTCCCCGGACGTAGGCTTCAGCTCTCGAGTCCGCCCCTCCTTCGACGATACGGCGGGTGGGAGGCTGGTACAGCTCCGGAGTTTCGCTGATCCAGGGCTCGTGGTACGCGTAAATCTCAGTGCTCGAAATCCCCAAGCCCGGCGACGGCGGGATCTCGACCTCCCTGAGCCCGGCGGCAAGATTCCCAACGACCTCCAGTGCCGTTTCCACTGCCGACGCGACCTCTGGTTCGAGGTTCTCGAAATACGGAATCCGCGGGACTCCGACCCGCAGGTTCGCAGTCGGTTGCCCGATTCCGCCCCCGTAGTCCGTGACCGGTCGGTCGATGGAAGTCGGATCCCGTTCGTCGTAGCCGACGATGGCTTCGAGCATCAACGCGGCATCTTCGACTGTCCTCGTCATCGGGCCGACGGTATCGAACGTCCAGGAGTTGGGAATGACGCCCCGGTTGCTCACCCGGCCGGCCGTGGGTTTCAGGCCCACGATTCCGCAGTACGCCGCCGGGATCCGGATCGATCCACCGGTGTCGGTGCCCAGGCTCCCGAAGCACAGACGCGCGGCGATTGCCGCGGCGTTCCCACCGGACGAGCCACCGGGATGGCGATCCAGAGCCCAGGGATTGTGAACCGGCCCGACATGGTTGACGGCGCTCGTTCCCCCGAGCGCAAACTCATGAAGAGTGAGCTTCCCGACGACGATCGCGCCCGCTTCTTTCAGACGGGCGACCACGTGGGCGTCTTCTTCCGGAATCCGGTCCGCGAACAGCGCGCTCCCTCCCGTCGTCAGAATCCCGGCCGTGTCGATGTTGTCCT
>CAZTTI010000360.1:0-13833 GCA_964615925.1 uncultured Solibacteraceae bacterium | reverse complement strand
CCACGGCATCGACGTTTACGGGGAGATCCTTCCCCTGAACGGGATCGTCGGCGGCGACCACCTGATCTACATGGACTTCAAGAAGCGCTACGACCTGGAGGCGCGGATCGCCCTCGAGCTCGAGGCCGGCCGGACCGAGATCGTCGAGAACCTCCGCCGCTGCCGGCGAATGGCCGGGATCGCCGTGATCGACGTTTCGGGGCACCAGAGCACCGATGCCATGCTCGCCGCGATGGTCCACCAGGCCTTCCTGATGGGCGCGCTGTACGAACTCGACATCCACGGGCACATCACCAAGAAGCTGTTCGAGAACCTCAATACGCGTCTCTACCGTTCGTCGCTGGTCAACAAGTTCGTGACCACTCTCTACGGAGAGATTTCCGACGAGGCGACTTTTCGATTTCTGTCGGCGGCGCACCCCGCTCCGCTGGTATTCTCAGCCGCGGCCGACCGGTTCATGGACGTGGGACCGGAGCTTTGCACGACGTTTCCGCCACTGGGGACGATGCCGTCGGAACAGGACATCGACCGCACGCGCACCCAGAGCGTGATCGGGTTCAAGGGAACGTACACGCTCAACGAGTGGAAACTGATGGGTTCGGGAGACATCCTGTTCCTCTACACGGACGGTCTCTCCGAACACGCGCGCGGGAAGGAACCCTACTTTCCGCAACGCCTGGAAGACGTGTTCCGGACCGTGAAACACCGCTCGTCCCGCGAGATCGTCACCGCGGTCAAAGAAGACCTGCTCGCCTTCGCCGAGCCCAGCGACGACATCACGCTGGTCGCGATCAAGCGGGCATAATTGGGGACAGTGAGCAATTTCTCCCGGTGGAATGATCGATTCCCCACGAAAACGCGAGGAAATTGCTCACTGCCCCCGAATTAACCGGCCCGCCTTCTCGTGGGCGCGCCGGACGGCGTGGACCAGCGTCGCGCGAAACCGCCCTTCGTCCATGGCCAGAAGGGCTTCGGCCGTGATCCCGCCGGGTGTCAACACAGACTGCTGGAATTCGGCGAGGGATCGGGCCTTCCCCGAAGCCAGTTCAGCGGTGCCCTTGACCAGGGACAGCACGCCCTTCTCGGCCATCGCCCGCGGCATGCCCTCGGTGACCAGAGCGTGAACGAGCCCCTGAATGAACTCGATCACGATCGCCGGGCCCGATCCGACGCCGACCATCGCCAGGTCCAGGAGGCTCTCGGAGTTCAACTCGACATCGTCGCCCCAGGCGGCGAACACCTGTCGAACCAGGTTCTTCTCGGTCTCGCCGATGTCCGCGGCCCCGCGCCAGAACGTCGTCCCGAGACCGGCCTCGATTCCGATGTTGGTGCTGGCCCGGACGACCTTCGACGTTCCCAGTCCAGCGGACAAGGAAGCGAGGTCCACACCCGTAATCAGGGAGATCACAAGGGCCTTCTCCGGGATCTTCCCTTCGAGTTCCCCCGCCACCGAACCGAACTGGACGGGTTTGACGGCGATGACGACGACGTCGGCGACGGCGACGGCGCCCGTGTTGTCCTCGAGCGCGCGCGCTTTGGGAAAACGCCCGGCAACGATCTCCTTCCGGGAAGGGCCGACGCGGCTCAAACGCACGTGGCCGGCCTGGACGAAGCCCACATCCACGAGCCGTGCGGCCGCCGCGAGCCCCATGGTTCCCGGGCCGATGACGGCTAATTCCATGTGCTACTCTCCTTCACGGTAGGTCATCTTACCTTACCTGCTTCATGGACGTTCACCTCATCGACGGCACGTACGAACTGTTCCGCCACTTCTTCGCCGTTCCGTCGTCGACCGACCCGGACGGGAACGAGATCGGCGCGGTCCGCGGGGTCGTTGGGTCCATCCTCGGGATGATCGAGGAAGGGGCGACCCACCTCGGAGTCGCGACCGATCACGTCATCGAATCATTCCGCAACGATCTGTTCGACGGGTACAAGACCGGAGATGGCGTCCCCGAAGACTTGATGTCCCAGTTCGGACGCCTCGAGGACGAGTTGAGTGCCATGGGCGTCGTCGTCTGGCCAATGGTCGATCAGGAAGCCGACGATGCATTGGCAACCGCTGCGGCTCGCGCCGCGGAAGATCCCGAGGTGGAGAAGGTGTGGATCTGCACACCGGACAAGGACCTGGCGCAGTCCGTCGTGGGAACCCGCGTCGTCCAGTTCGATCGGCGAAAGAAGATCGAGCGGGATGAAGCCGGCGTCCGCGAGAAGTTCGGGGTGGAACCCGGTTCGATTCCCGACTATCTGGCGCTGGTCGGGGACGCGGCCGACGGCATCCCGGGAATTCCCGGTTGGGGACCCCGGAGCGCGGCCGTCGTTCTGGGGAGGTTCGGCCGGATTGAAGCCATCCCCGAGAAAGCGGAGGAATGGCATGTAGCGGTTCGCGGAGCGGAACGTCTGGCGGAAACGCTCCGCGAGCGACGATCGGATGCACGGCTCTACAAGCGCCTGGCGTCGCTCCGGATCGATACCCCCGTATTCGAAGACATCGACGAGCTGCGGTGGAGGGCGCCCCTACCCGAATTCGAGGCGCGCGCCACCCGGTTGGGGGTGCCCCGGTTCTGGGTACGCGCCAACGCGGTCGCCGCAGAACGCTGTTAGACTAGGAGCCCAACGGAGGACGAATGGATACGAACCTGAAGAATCAAGTGGTAACGACGCTCAACAAGATACTCGAAATGGAACTGGCGGGCGCGATCCACTATACGCACTACTCGTTCATGGTCTTCGGTTACCACCGGATCCCCATCGTCAGCTGGCTCGAGTCCCAGGCGAACGAGTCGATCCTTCACGCCCGCACGGCCGGAGAATTGGTCACCCAACTCGGCGAACATCCCTCGCTCGGGATCGGACCTCTGCTCGAAACGCATCAGCACGACGTCGGCGACATCCTCAGGGAATCCCTCAACCATGAGAAGGCCACGCTGGCGCACTACGAGACGTTGCTCAATCTGGTCGCAGGAAAAGATGTGATGATCGAGGAATACGCCCGCAAGCACATCGCCCTCGAGGTCGAACATATCGGCGAGGTCGACAAGATGCTCCGGAAGCCGGGGGAAATCGGTCAGTTCGACGCGTAATCCAGCCCGCCCTCATCCCAGCAGGGAGAGCAGGAACCCTGCCGCTACCGCCGATCCGATGACGCCGGCAACGTTCGGCCCCATCGCGTGCATGAGGAGGTAGTTGTTCGGGTTGGCCTCGAGCCCGACCTTGTTGACGACGCGGGCAGCCATCGGAACGGCGGAGACGCCCGCAGCACCAATGAGCGGATTTACGCGTCCCCCCGTGAGCCGGTGCATGAGCTTGCCCATGAGGACGCCCGCCGCCGTGCCGATGCCGAACGCCACCATGCCGATGACGAGGATGCCGATGGTTTCCGTGCGCAGGAACTCCTCGGCGTGCAGCTTCGAACCGACGGCCAGGCCCAGGAAGATCGTCACGATGTTGATCAGCTCGTTTTGGACCGTGTTGGACAGGCGTTCAACGACACCGGATTCCCGGAGGAGGTTGCCGAACGTGAGCATCCCGACCAATGGTGCCGCCGTTGGCAGCAACACGACCACGAGCATGAGAACGGCGAACGGAAACAGTATCCTCTCGGTACGGGAAACGTCCCGGAGTTCCTGCATCTCCACCTTCCGCTCGCTCGGCGTCGTCAATGCCCTCATGATGGGCGGCTGGATGATGGGAACGAGCGCCATATAGGAGTAGGCGGCAACGGCGATGGCACCGAGCAGGTCGGGGCTCAGCCGGGAGGCCAGAAAGATGGCCGTTGGACCGTCCGCCCCGCCGATGATGCCGATCGCCGCCGCGTCCGAAACGGAAAACTCCACGCCCGGGATCGCGTTCATGAGGATGGCACCCAGGAGCGTCGAGAAGATGCCGAACTGGGCCGCGGCTCCGAGCATCAGCGTCGCCGGGTTGGCGATCAACGCGCCGAAATCGGTCAGGGCGCCGACGCCGAGGAAGATCAGCAGGGGGAACACCCCAGTTTCGATCCCGGCGCTGTAGAAGTAACCGAGCAACCCCTCGGGACCGCTGATCTGGGCAACGGGTATGTTGCTCAGGATCGCCCCGAATCCGATCGGCAAGAGGAGGAGGGGCTCGAACTTCTTCGCCACGGCGAGATAGATCAGCACGCACCCGACACCGATCATCAACACCTCACCGAAGGTGAAGTGCGCGATGCCGGTCGTTTCCCAGATGTGGGAGAGAACGTCGGATTGCATCAGGCGAGTTGGTAGAGGGTGTCGCCCTTCTTGACCTTATCCTGGACCTTGACGTCGATCGAAACGATGCGCCCGGCACGGGGCGCGCTGACGTTGGTTTCCATCTTCATCGCCTCGAGCACGAGGACGACCTCACCGGCTTCCACCTGCTGACCCGTTCCGACCTTGATCGCCATTATCGTCCCCCCAAGCTGCGCGGCCACCGGAGATCCTGGACCCGGTAACGGCGGAGCCGGTGAGGACGCCGCGGGCGCTCCATCCGTCATCGCCGGGCTCATCGCGGAAACGGCTCCCTCCGGATTCACCTCGACATCGTAGTCATGACCGTTGACGCGGATGCGATAGCGCCCGCTCGTCCCGGATCCGGCGGGAGCGTCGGATGGTGCGGCGGGTGGTTGATCCTGGACCTCCCAGGGCGGCGGCTCGAAGGCGCCCGGGTTGTTTCGGTTCTTCAGGAAATTGAGACCCACCTGCGGGAACAAAGCATAGGTCAAGACGTCTTCTGCCGGGTCGGCCGATCGTTCGAACCTGGTCTCCCCGGACAGTCGATCGACTTCCCGCGTGAGCAACTCCATCTCGGGCTCGATGCGGTCGGCGGGACGGCACGTGACCGGGTCGCTTCCGTTCAAGACGCGCTTCTGGAGTTCGGCGTTGACCGGTGCGGGGGTTCTGCCATATTCCCCCTTGAGCACTCCCGACGTTTCCCTGGTGATGGACTTGTAACGCTCGCCGGTAAGCACGTTGACCACGGACTGCGTCCCGACGATCTGGGAGGTCGGGGTCACGAGCGGAACGAGTCCTAGGTCTTCACGAACGCGCGGAATTTCCTCGAGAACTTCGTCGAACCGATCGAGCGCGTCCTGCTCTCGAAGCTGGTTTTCCATGTTGGTCAACATGCCGCCGGGGACCTGCGCCAGCAGTATTCGCGCATCCACGCCACGCAGCGACCCTTCGAAGCGGGCATATTTCTTACGGACTTCCCGGAAATAGGACGCGATCTCCTCGAGGAGCGCCAGGTCGAGACCGGTGTCCCGATCCGTGTTCTCGAGGATCGCCACGACCGACTCGGTCGCCGAGTGCCCGTACGTATGGCTCATCGACGAGATGGACGCGTCCACAATGTCCAGGCCGGCTTCGGCCGCTTTGATCGTCGTCGCCGTGCTCATTCCGGTGGTCGCATGGGACTGCATGGCGATCGGAACCTGAACGCTCTCCTTGAGACGAGAAACGATCTCTTCGGCGATGTACGGCCGCAACAACCCGGCCATGTCCTTGACGCAAATCGAATGGCAGCCGAGGTCCTCGAGCCGCTTGCCCATGTCCACCCACATGTCCACGGTATGAACGCGGCTGGAGGTGTAGGACATCGCCCCCTGGGCGTGTTTGCCGGCCTTGAGCGTGGCCTTGACGGCGGTCTCCAGGTTCCGCATGTCGTTCATGGCGTCGAAGATCCGGAAGACGTCCATCCCGTTGGCGGCCGATTTCTCGACGAACGCCTCGACGACGTCGTCGGCATAGTGCCGATAGCCGAGCAGGTTCTGTCCCCGCAACAACATCTGCATCTTCGTGTTGGGCATCGCGCGGCGGAACCGCCTCAGGCGCTCCCATGGGTCCTCGCCGAGGAAACGGATACACGCGTCGAACGTCGCTCCACCCCAGACCTCGATCGACCAGAAGCCGACCTTGTCCAGCTTGCTGCAGATGGGAAGCATGTCCTCCATCCGGAGGCGCGTGGCGAGGAGCGATTGGTTTCCGTCCCGGAGAACGAGCTCCGTTATGGCTAGTGGCTTCTTCATGCTTGATTCTTGGAAACCGTCCGGTGCCTGTGGAGGGCAGCCGAGACTGCGGCCACCAATTCCCCGTTCGGCGCGGCCACTTCCGCTCGGGCCGGGGACGAGACGGAAACGGGAGCCGTACCGGATCGATCGATAGCCATCGCGAGACCCGACATCCCCTTGACCACCAGGACCAGGAGGGCGAGCAAGGCGAACACGACTCCCATGCCCCAGAGCATGAGTTGCACGCCTTGCTGGAGCATTTCGTTCATGTTGTCGCCAGGTTCCACTCGGTCGGCAGTGTGGCTATGCCCACCTGAAATCGGCACATGGTAGCACAGGAAATCGCCTGATTTCCTGTGCCTAGAACGCGAAGCGGATGCCCAACTGCGCGCGGAACGGAGCCAGCGCCCCTCTCGCTTGCCCATAGGATCCGGAGTTCAGCGCTCCGTTGAAATTGACCAGGTTCGCTGTGTTGAACAGATTGAACATCTCCCACAGGACCTCGACGTTCTTCACGTCGTCGAAGAAAAAGCGCTTGCTGACACGCAAGTCCGTGTTGAAGAACGCTTCGCCCCTGAGAGAGTTCGGCTTCACTCCTTCCGGCCGGTCGTCGCGCTTGAAATCCAGGTTGGCGTCGAAACCCAGCGTTTGGTTGTACGGCGGCGCGCTGTTTGCGGTGACGATCGCGGCCACGTTGATGTCGTAGGGAAACTCGTAAACGACGTTCCCGGTGAACCGGTGCCGGACGTCGTTCTCGGACGCCCCGAAATTCACGTCCCCGAACTTGTTGTGCGCATCGGCGGGCTGAACTCCGATGATGATGGGGAAACCGCCGACGTTGAATTCGTTGGCCGCTCCCAGGGTATATCCCAAAATGAAGCTCAGCCTCTCGGACGAGCGCCGGCGCATCTGGAACGTCAGAGAGTTCGCGTGGATGCGATTGCTCTGGTCATGTCCCAGCCGCATCTGGAAGCAGGGATTGTATCCGTTCGCGCTCAGTTCCGCGCCGAACGGACACACGCGCTGGCCCCCGGTCTGGTCGAGCGGCAGCGGGGCATTGACGTTCCGCGTGATCAGAAAATTCAGCCCGAGCAGACGGGTGAAATCCGCCGAGAACACCGTATCCCGCTCCCACGCCCACTGGACCCCTGCGGTGAACTGCTGGACGTAAGGTGTGTCCCCATGGGGGCTCGGGACGGATGCAAAGCTGACCTCGCGGGGCAGATCGCTCGCGTTGGGCGCATTGGGGAAGAAATCCGGGTTCTCGATCGAAATCGTCTGGACGTTCAGCCCGTTGTAGTTGTTGACCGCGTCCCGCAGCGTCAGGCTGGGAACGCGATCGTGGTAGACCCCATAACTGGCGCGAACGACGGCTGTGCCGTCACCGTTGACGTCCCACGCGAAACCGACTCGCGGCGAGAGATCGAGCGTGTCGGTCGGAACCGGACGCCAGGGCTGGACTCCCAGGGCGCCGTCCTCTCCCAAAGCCACCTGCAACCAGACGGCTTCGGGATTGCTCCTGGAAAATCCGGGCTGTTCGAACGCGTCCGGACCGTCGAAGTCCCCCCTCAAGACACGCAGGTCATAGCGCAGCCCGAGATTCAGGGTGAAGTTGGGCGTCACGCGCCAGGTATCGTTCCCGAACACCGAGTAGAGGTTCATGTCACGTTCGACGCGCGTGAACGCCGGATCCGGGGATTCCCCCCGTTCGAACTGGAGGTTGAAACCGGCCTGGTACCGGAGCGGCACGAAGGTCGACGACATCTCGTAGAACCCGTTGAAATCCTCGTTCGTGTCGTTGGTCGCGTCGATGATGTTGAAGTCGCCGCCAAATTTGAGCGTATGGTTCCCGAACTGATGGCTGGTCGTGTTGGCCACGATCCAGTTTTTCTGATCGCGGCTCTGGGGCGCGGCACTCCCGTCCAGGCCGATGTTGACCGAGGGAAAGATCAGGGCCGGGAGAACCTCGGTATCCGGACGGACCGTCCGGGCGATGCGCTGAATGGATCGGTTCACGCGGAACTCGTTGACGGTTCCCGCTCCGATGGTCGACGTCAGGCTCGCCGTTGCATAGTAGGAACTGTTCAGGTCGTCGAACCCGCGGTCGGCCGCTTCCGAACCGCCGATGTCCTTGTTGAGGTCGTTGTCGTCGTCGTAGAGGTAGACCGTGTCCAGCCGATGGCGGTTGCCGAGATTGAACGTGAGCTTCGCAACGCCGTTGAACTGCTTCCGTTCTCGCGGCACGACGCTGGAGGTGTCGTAACCCCGATTCAACCCGTCGACGAACGCGCGGACGTTGTCCGGAATCGTGATCTGCGCGTCGGCGTCGAGCGTCCGCCGCTCGAGCGAAAAGAAGTAGAACGCGCGATCGCTGGCGAACGGCCCGCCGAGGGTCCCGCCGTATTGATCGTTCCGGAACGGGGGAACCTCGCCATCCTGGTTCGGAACACCATTGACGATTCTGAAGGAAGGTTTGTCGAACGCGTCGTGCTGCAGAAAATAGAAAACGCTCCCGTGGACGTCGTTGGATCCGGATTTCACGACCAGGTTCACCACTCCGGTTCCGCTCCGTCCGAACTCCGGCGAGTAACCGGAAGCCATGACCTGGAACTCCTGGATCGCGTCCTGGCCGATCGGAGTCCGCGTCCCGCCCGAGATGTTCGTCCCTCCTCCGATGACTTCGTCGTTGAAATCCGCGCCTTCGACGTAGATCGCCTTGTGCGATTCGTCGAAGCCGAAGAAGCTGATCGAGTCCGTGCCGACGGGATTGCGCGCGGAGCTCTGATCGAGCATCGTGCCGGGTGTGAGCAGTGCCAGGTCGAGGTACTCGCGGCCCTTCGTGGGCAGTTCCGCGACCAGATCGTTGCTGACGAGGGTTTCGAAGCTGTGGTTGGCGGTCTGGGTCAGGGGAGCTCCCGCCGTCACGGTGATCGACTGGGTGACCGGACCGATGTCGAGCTGGAAGTCGACCTTCAGGTCGTTGCGGACGTTGAGTTCCAGGCCCTCCCGTGTGACGGGCTGAAAGTTCGCGAGATCGACCGAAACGGAATAAACACCTGGGGGCAGGGCGCCAATTCGGTATGCCCCTTCCGCGTTCGTTGTCGTTTCTCTGCTCAGACCGGTACCGTCCTCGGAAATCAGGACGGCGGCGCCAGGAAGGCGCGCACCCGAAGCGTCGGTCACATCTCCGAAGATGGATCCCGTTGTCGTCTGCGCGTTGGACGTGACGGAAAGTACGAAAGCGAGGGTCCATGCCCCCACCAGTGCGGACACCAGTCGCATTGAAATCCTCCACGGTTCGTTCGCTGTATTCGCGAACCCACCACACCCGTTCCCTGCTGGGAAACTATTCAATCGTGGAAGCTTAAGTCACCCCGGGAGGGGGGGTCAACTAAACCGGACATCAGGGCCGATCCGGGCGGCTTTTCAGGGATCGAGAAGTCCTTCGACTTCCGCGCGCAGGTCTTGGGCCGCGACGAGGCCGATGTGCCGGCTGACGACGTCACCCTCCCGGTCCAGGACGAACGTCGTCGGAATCTGGAACACTCCGCCGACCTCGGCTTCGAGTCGTCCATCGCCGAACGCGATCGGGTATTGGACCCCCAATTCTTCGATCTGAGCCGCAACCGCGGCGCCGTTCTCGGGGTCCTCGTTGATTCCCAGGACGATCAATCCCAGGTCGGCATAGTCGGCGTACAGGTCGACGAGCAGCGGCATCTCCTCGCGGCAGGGCTCACACCACGATGCCCAGAAGTTCACGATCGCCACCTTCCCGGACAGCAGGTCCGAGGTCACGGTCCCGCCGTCCGGCGTCTCGAGGCTGAACTCCGGAAACGGGCCGGAAAACGGGGTCTCTTCTTCCAGGTGGAGGATCGTCGGGGATCCGGAAGCGTCGACGACGATCTGGAAACGAATCTGGTCACCGGGTTCCAGGCCGTCGTCGAGGTCCGGGTGTCCCAGAGGGAACGCCATGGTCATCGCCGGCATGTAGTCGGCGATCTGCTCGTGGGCGAGAACGATCGAGCGGCCGTCTTCGGAGAGCTCGGTGACGATTCCCCGGACTTCATACGCGCGCACCGGGGTCGTATCGCGGCAAGCGGAAACCGTGATGAGGACCACCGCGGCCAGGAGAATGAACGGCACCCGAACCATATTTCGATTGTAAAGCCGAAGCATCACATGAGGGTAGATGGACATGCGACGGTGAGTGACCCGCTACAAGCCGGGTCACGACCAGAGCAAGGCGGGTGAGACGTGATTGCCGAGCGGATCGTACGACGCTGACGCCGTAGATCGACGCTGCCGGCGCCGGACCGGAAGCTTGACGGATTTGCCGGTCGTGGTAGTAGACTGTCTACGACATGGCGGCCAGAGAGCCTTACAAGAATCGGATCGAACTTCTTCAGGGGACGCTCGACATGCTGATCCTGAACACGCTCCAGTTCGGGCCGCAGCACGGCCATGGCATCGGGCAGGCCATCCGCGCCAGCTCGGGAGAGCTCCTGCAGGTGGAAACCGGATCACTGTATCCGGCCTTGCATCGGCTCGAGAAGCAAGGGTGGGTGTCCTCGGACTGGAAGCTGTCGGACAAGAATCAACGGGCGAAGTACTATCGGCTGACCGTCAAGGGGAAAAAGCAGCTGATTTCCGAGCGATCGCGATGGGAACTGCTGGTCCAGGCGATTTCGGGCGTGATGAGGCTGACTTGAAGGAAGACGATCGGGGGACACGATGTGGAAGTGGATCCGTCTGAGGGGCCGCAGGCAGAGGGAGCGCGACCTCCAGGCTGAAATCAAGGCACACATCGAGACCGAAGTGCAGCAGCGGATCGAGCGCGGCGACTCGCCGGATAAAGCCCGGGCCCTGGCGATACGGGACTTCGGCAACCCGGCGCTGGTTCGCGAAATCACGCGCGAGACCTGGGGTGCTCACTGGATTGATACCGTCGCTTCTGACCTTCGAGCCGCGTTCCGTGGCGCCGTTCATGATCCCTCCTTCGCGGCCACCGTCGTGTTCATTCTGGCAGTTACGATTGCCCTTAACGCAACGGTGTTCAGTCTCGTGAATACCGTTCTGGTGCGCCCGCTGTATCCAGAGGAAGAGCAGGTAGTGGGATTCGCCTTCCCCGACCGCGACACGGGACGGACGGTGAACGGTGTGGCCCCGGGATTACTGCGCGACCTTCAGCAGAGTGGCGCATTCGATGACGTGGCCGTGTCCGTGGGCGCACTCCAGAACTGGACGGGAGATTCCGAACCGGAGCAGCTCCGCGGCATCTTGGTCTCACGCGCTTTCTTTTCCGTGCTTCGCGTGCAGCCGCTCCTGGGCCGAACGTTCGCTCCGGATGAGCACGCCACGGGAGTGGAAGCCGTGGTTGTTCTCAGCCATTCCTTGTGGCAGCGCCGCTTCCGGGCCGATCCGGACATTATCGGCCGAACCGCCGTGCTGGATGGAACAGTCCACAGCATCATAGGGGTGATGCCGCGCGGCTTCGTTCCGGCAGGCGCGACAGACGCCGAGTTCTTCCTGCCCCGGGTCTTCGATCCGGCCGAGTTCGACCTTCACGGCACTAGCGCCTATAGCCCGGTGGCGCGGCTCCGAAACGATGTGCCGATGGAAGCCTCCCAGGTGCTGATGGACGATCTCGCACTCCGGCTGGAAGCTCGATACCCGGAGTCGAATGGCGGCCTCGGAATTCGCCTTGTGCCCATCGCCGACCATGTCGATTGGGAGTACCGCCGAACGCTTGCTTTTCTGCAAGTCGCCGCCCTGCTTGTTCTGCTGATTGGCTCGGCCCACCTGGCCCACCTCTTTCTGGCACGCGCGTCCCGCCGTAGACACGAACTTCAGATCCGGATGGCCCTTGGCGCGGGATCCTGGCGGCTGGGACGGCAGACCCTGATCGAAGGTCTCGCGTTTGCCGCTGCCGGAGGTCTCCTCGGCTTGATGGTGACGACGTGGGCAATCCGCCTTGCTCCGCTCTTGATGCCCGACGTACCGCGCATTCATACGATTGGCGTTGATGAGACGGTCGTTGCGTTCACAGGCCTGGCTGTGATTTTCAGCGGCATGCTCTCCGCTGCTGCGGCTGCGGCCGACGCCGCGCGCCAAAGAGTGTTCGGTGACGTTGACATTGGGAGGACCGTCATCGTCGGTTGGAAGCGTTCCAGCAGAGGGGCCTGGTTCGTCGGTTCTGAAGTGGCTCTGACGCTGGTGCTATTGGTTTTCGCCGGCCTGTCGATCCACAGCCTGGCGCGGCTCGTGAGTGTCGCTCCCGGTTTTCGGGCAGACGGTGTGCTGACGGCCACGGTCAGGCCTCCAGCGGCGACCTATGAGGACAGAGCGGCGCTTGCGGCATTCTACGATGGCCTCCTTGGGCGCGTGCGCGCAATGGCGGGAGTCGAGTCGGCATCGATGTCCAATTACTTGCCCATGAGCGGCCGGTTGGGCTCGCCGGTCACCGTCACCGCAGAATCCCGGTCTGTCGAGAGCCGGCGGCAAGTGGTCGCAACCGACTATTTCCGGTCACTCTCGATTCCCATTCGCCTGGGCCGCTCCTTCAACCCGGCCGACGGGGAGGGCCAGCCGACGGTGGTGGTCAGCGAGACCTTGGCTCGCGACTTGTGGGGGGAAGCCGTTCCGGTCGGAAGGACTCTGGCGTTCACCGCAGGGACGGAATCGGTCGAGGCGACCGTCATCGGCGTGGCTGGCGATGTCCGGGAAACGCCCTGGATGCAGGATGGGGCAAAGGTCTATCTCCTGCTCGAACAGGACCCGCGACTGGCGCCATACGTTTCGGTTCTAGTGTCAAGTTCCCTGCCCATGGATCAGCTGGCCAATGCGATGCGCCGCGCCATCGGGGAGATCGAACCCAGCCAGCCGTTGACCGAAATGGCGTCTTATGAGGCGCGCATCCGCGGCTCCTATTCCAGTTTGACCGTCCGAACAGGCGTTCTGACCGGATTCGCCCTCAGCGCGATCGGCTTGGCCGCCTTCGGGATTTACGCCCTTGTTTCGTTCGCGGTCGGGGGCCGGGCGCGCGAGATCGCGCTGCGCATGGCGCTCGGCGCCGGGACTGGCGAAGTGCTGCGTCTCGTCATGGTGGACATGGCGGCGCCGGTGATCATGGGATTGGCTGCGGGGATCGGCGCTGCCGCGGCCGTGGCGACATTCGCGCGTTCCCAACTTTCCCTTTCGCTGTTCGAGATCCAGGCGACCGATCTGACAACGTACGCTACAGTTACGCTACTGCTGACCGGAGTCGCCGTGCTGGCGGCCTACGTTCCGGCTCGCCGGGCAACCCGGCTGGAGGCCGCCGCACTCCTCCGTCGTGCCTGATCTGCCAAACACGTACACGAGTTTGCGCGCGTGTTGGGGGCCGCGAGCCTCCGTAAATCTGGAGCTCCGGATCCATCAATGTACCTCTACATGATTCCGTAGAAATTGCCGTGCCACGGATGCGACGGCTGCGGGTTGCTGTACCCATGGAATATGGCCTCCGTCTTCGATCAAGTGAAATTCCGCGTCAGGAATCAAAGCAGCGGCGAACCTGCCTGTCTCAGCGCGGCCAAAAGCGTCACGCGACCCCCAGATAAATACGACGGGTTGGGTGATGCGCTTCAACTGCTCCGCGGTGAGCTTCACCTCCGGTCGTGCCCCGCGAAGGCGCACGACCGCGCTGAGCAGCTCTCGAATGCACCGCTGCATCCCCGGCATCTTCTGAGCGGATACGAGCAGATCGACGACCTCCGGACTTGCCGACAGATCCTCGCCAATCAGCTTGGCGAACTTTTCGACCTGCTTCTTGGACGGCGGCGACATGC